>QIHT01000097.1 GCA_003229115.1 Gammaproteobacteria bacterium
GAAGAATGAAGAATGAAGAATGAAGAATGAAGAATGAAGAATGAAGAATGAAGAATGAAGAATGAAGAATGAAGAATGAAGAATGAAGAATTTTAAGAAAGCAGTTAATAGCTAATAGTCAAGTAATAAAGATATAGGGAAAGTTCTTTTTTTTGGCGAAACATTTTTTATAGTAAGAGACATCATATGAAAAAAATCATTTTCGGCATTGTGCTGGTTATCATTTTCGCGGTTGCTGGTGGGGTTTATTATGTGCTCAATAATCTCGACGATCTGGTTAAAGCGGCGATTGAAAAGTACGGTAGTGAAGCCACTCAAACCAGTGTGCGTGTCGATAGTGTGAAAATTAATCTCACCGAAGGTGCTGGAGGAATTTCTGGCTTAACCATTGCTAACCCCGGTGGTTTCGATGTGCCAAATGCTTTTTCACTAGGCAAAGTACGTATTGGAATTAACTTACAGTCTCTGCAGGAAGAGCCATATATTATTGATGAAATTACAGTTTTGGCACCGCAGGTGTTTGTAGAAATTAATAAAGATAATAAAACCAATTTGAATGAGATAAAAAACAACCTCATGGCTGGTATGCCAGATAAATCTACGGCTAAAACTGAAGTGGCTCCTGTTGAATCCGGTTCAAAGCAACCACGACTGATTATTCGTCGGATTACTTTTTCCGATGGAACCATTCAGGCCAGAATGGCAGCGCTGAATGATAAGGAATATCAGCTTAAATTACCGAGCCTCAATATGACCAATCTCGGTGGTAACAAAGGTGCTAGCCCCAGCGAGCTCGCGAGCGAAATATTAACCCGTTTAACTGATCTCGCTAGCGAAGAAGTTAAGAAAAAAGTCATTGACGTGGAGCTGGATAAACTCAAAGCCAGGGCCAGGGAAAAAGTTGATGCAGAAAAAGCCAGACTTAAAAAGAAGGCTGACGCCAAAATTGATGAGCAAAAAAATAAAGCAAAAGACAAGCTCAAAGGTATGTTTGGAAGATAAGTCTTCGGGTAGTGAACCTGTGTCCAATCTGCCATATAATGTGCGACCTTTGTGGCTATACGCCCCTATTTAGAGACACAGACAATGCCAGCCTCAAAAATCATCTATACCGAAACGGATGAAGCACCCGCTTTAGCCACTTATTCCTTTTTTCCCATTGTGCAGGCCTATGCGCGTGCTGCTGGCGTTGACGTTGAGACGCGGGATATCTCTCTGGCGGGCCGTATTATCGCGAATTTTCCTGATAATTTGACGGATAATCAAAAGCAGAGCGATGCTCTTGCAGAGCTGGGCGCACTGGCAAAAACTCCACAAGCAAATATTATCAAGCTGCCGAATATTAGCGCCTCGATTCCCCAGTTGCATGAGGCGATTAAGGAGTTGCAGGCGCTCGGTTACGATATCCCTGATTTTCCTGAAGATCCTGCTGATACTGCTGAACAAGCTATCAAGGTGCGTTATGCGAAAGTGCTGGGTAGCGCAGTTAACCCGGTTTTGCGTGAGGGTAACTCAGATCGGCGTGTGGCAGGTCCCGTCAAAGAGTATGCACAAAAACATCCGCATTCGATGGGAGAGTGGTCGTCAGATTCGAAATCACATGTGGCTTCAATGAGTGATGGTGATTTTTATTCGAGTGAGCAGTCTTCAGTTATTAAAGCAGCCGGTGATGTAAAAATCGAGTTGCTGAGTGATGATGGTGAAATCACCGTATTAAAAGAAAGCACTGCTGTACTTGAAGGAGAAGTGATAGATGCAACGGTAATGAGTTGTAAGGCCTTGCGCACGTTTTTTGAAGAATCGATGCAGGATGCGAAATCAGAAAATGTACTGCTCTCGTTACACCTGAAGGCCACCATGATGAAAGTTTCTGACCCTATAATGTTTGGTCATGCGGTCAGCGTTTATTACCGGGATGTGTTTGAAAAACATGCTGCGACATTTGACGAGATAGGTGTGGATACCCGCAACGGTTTAGGTGATGTGTACGCAAAGATTGGCGGCTTGCCAGATGACAGGCGTGCAGAGATAGAAGCTGACATCCAGGCTGTGTACAAAACACGTCCAGAACTGGCGATGGTGAATTCAGATAAAGGCATTACTAACTTGCACGTTCCCAGTGATGTAATAGTAGATGCGTCAATGCCGGCGGCATTACGTTCTTCCGGAAAAATGTGGGGTGTGGACGGCAAGCTGCATGATACCATGGCAATGATTCCAGATCGTTGTTATGCAGGTATTTATCAGGAAATGTTTATGTTTTGTAAAAAACATGGTGCGTTTGATGTAACAACCATGGGTAGCGTGAGTAATGTCGGCTTAATGGCACAAAAAGCTGAAGAATACGGTTCACATGATAAAACATTTGAAATATCCCGCAATGGAACAGTTCGTGTTATCGATAAAGGCGATAATATTTTGATGGAGCATAAAGTGCAGCAGGGCGACATCTGGCGTATGTGCCAAACCAAAGACCTGCCTGTTCAGGACTGGGTTAAATTAGCTGTGAGCCGTGCAAAAGCAACAGGACACCCCGCCATATTCTGGCTGGACAAAAATCGTGCACATGACGCTAACCTGATTGCTAAAATTGAAACGTATTTAAAAGACCATGATACGGCCGGACTGAAAATAAAAATCATGACGCCGGTTGAAGCCATCCGTTACACATTGGATCGAGTGAAGGCCGGTGAAAATACCATCTCGGTAACAGGTAATGTGTTACGTGATTATTTGACGGATTTGTTCCCCATTCTGGAACTCGGTACCAGTGCAAAAATGTTATCTATTGTACCGTTGTTGGCAGGCGGCGGATTATTCGAAACAGGCGCAGGTGGCTCAGCGCCCAAACATGTGCAACAACTGTTAGATCAAAATCATTTACGCTGGGATTCGCTTGGTGAGTTTTTGGCGCTTGCGGTGTCTCTCGAAGACCTTGCGCAAAAAACGGAAAACAATAAAGTTAAAGTGCTTGCAGATGCACTGGATAAGGCTAACAGTAAATTTTTACAAAACAATAAATCACCGTTGCGTAACGCAGGTGAACTGGATACTCGTGGCAGTCATTTTTATTTGGGTATGTACTGGGCGCAGGCATTAGCTGAGCAGAATGAAGATGCAGATTTAAAAGCTATTTTTAAGCCTGTAGCGCAGCAGCTAACTGATAACGAGAAAAAAATTGTTGATGAACTGATTGCAGTACAGAATGAGCCTGTAGACATTGGCGGCTATTACCGGCCAGATAGAGAAAAGATGTCCAAAGTGATGCGGCCAAGTACTACTCTTAATGAGATTATTGGCGGTCTGTAACATTTTGTGCGAATGAATTCGCACCTACAGATAATATTTAAAATGGTTAGGTAGGTGCGAATTCATTCGCACAATATACGCGGGATGTTAAAAATAGTTAGGTAGGTGCGAATTCATTCGCACAAATGCATAGGATATACAAGGATGTTAGTATGAGCTACAACAAACTACGAAAAGGACGATTTTCTGAGGCTAGCAGGGTCTATTTTGTAACAACTGTTACTCATGAAAGATGTAAGTATTTCCTGAATCTCTATTCTGCCCGCATTGTCATTCAGGTAATGAAGCAACTAAATGATACCAATTACGTGAATTCGTTAAGTTGGGTTGTAATGCCAGATCATTTGCATTGGCTGTTTCAATTGGGAGATAGAAGCCCTTTGTCTGTAGTCATGAAACAGATGAAGGCAACGTCTGCACGCAGAATTAACCAGGAATTAAACAGGCAAGGTCAAGTGTGGCAAAGATCTTATTATGATCGTGGCTTGAGAGATGATGAAAATATCAAGCAGCTATCGCGTTATATCATTGCGAATCCATTGCGAGCGGGTTTAGTAGAAGATATTGGCGTATATCCACATTGGGATGCAGTATGGTTATGAATCTTCAGTCGCCGGCGCTTGCTTTATACAACTTGCCCAGCGCACCAACCCGACGACCAGGCCCATTGGAAATTGTAACCTCCCAGCCAGCCAGTGACATCAACTACTTCACCGATAAAGTACAAGCCTGCTATTTTGTTTGATTCCATGGTTTTGGACGATAATTCATCACAGTCAACGCCACCTAAGGTAACCTCAGCAGTACGGTAACCTTCCGTGCCATTAGGTTTGATTTGCCACTGTTTCAGTTGTTGGGCTATCTTTCCAATAAGTAGCTGTGACAATTCCTGCAAAGGTTTATCTGTAATTTCCTGTCCAAGTAATGTGGGTAGAAGCCGCTTGGGTAATACTTCGGAAAGTACTGTTTTCAATTTGCTGTTCGGGTGTTTTGATTGCTGTGTTTTTATAAAATTCACGACATCAAGATCGGGCAGCAGGTTTATGTTAATAATTTCACCAGCTTGCCAGTATGATGAGATTTGTAAAATAGCAGGGCCGCTCAAACCTCTGTGTGTGAACAGGATGTTTTCTTTAAATTGTATATGCTGGTTGCTAACCTCGCTGCCAACAGAAATGCCTGAAAGCTCTGATAGCAACGTTTTATCATGAGGCTGCAGGGTGAAGGGTACGAGACCTGCACGAGTTTGCCAGATATGATGCCCGAACTGCTCAGCTACTTGATAGCCTAGTGGGCTGGCGCACATCTTCGGGATGGACAGGCCTCCACTGGCTATGACCAATGAGCTTGCCTGGAAATTGCCTGATGACGAATCTATATTAAATATAGAGTTTTCTGTTTGGGTAATTTGCTTGATATCACAGTTAAGGCGAAGGTTGACATTTGCTTTTTTGCACTCTTCGAGCAACATGTTAAGAATGTCTTTGGCGCTATCGTTGCAGAATAGCTTGCCAAGATCACGTTCATGGTAGGCAACGCGATATTCGTTCACCAGGGCAATAAAATCCCACTGGCTATATCGACTTAAAGCTGATTTGCAAAAGTGCGGGTTATGAGAGATAAAGTTGCTCGCGCTGACATTTGTGTTCGTAAAGTTACAACGGCCACCACCCGACATGAGAATCTTTTTACCGGGCTTGTTGGCGTGATCCAGTACAATAACCTTGCGCCCACGTTTGCCTGCTTCAATAGCACACATTAGACCGGCTGCGCTGGCACCGATGATTAAAACGTCTATTTGTGTGATTTTATCAGGCATATTGATATACAAATCGTCATTGCAAGCAATAGCGGGGCAATCTTATGTCGCCATTATTGTAGCGCTATCATTCGCAATGACAGTATATCATTGTGCTTCAACTTCACGGAACTCACGTGAAAAACTATCACATACAGTTGGTTCGATTCTGGTCAGCCAGCTTGCTGGTAGTGGGGTTCCCGGGTTAAATACTTATCGGATATTTTTGCCGATAAATAGTTAGTACTGTTCCCATGGCAAGACCGAAAAGAACTTTTGAGGCTAGTGTTACCGTCAAAGGTAATAAGGCTATAAATTCAGGATTCCAGATGGGTAATATTAGATAGAAGTTGACCTTCCATACTATAGCTAGCATTGTGATCGAGGCGATCATGGCAACAGTGCTGTGATGAAATATGCGCTCTATAACTGGCCAGATTATCGAACCAAAGATGAATGCCAGAATGACGGATAAAATCATATGTATCGCCAGCCCTAAAACAGGCGCCAGATAGAATTCTGTGCTGGGAGAATAGATTGTGGTAGCAATTGCACTGCCAATCTCCGTCACTTGAGTGCTAACAGTTAACGAGTAGAGACTAATCCATATAACCTCTATCAGCCCACCTGCGAGTCCGGCTATCAACAACCAGTAATATTTTGAATGAGTTCTCATAGTGTCACCCTCTTGTTTATTATGTTATTTCTAACATGTATGGTGATGTCAATTGTATGCTTTAGATCAAGTTTTTAACTGATGAGAGGTAGTGGGTAAATTGCCATATAATTGGCCGGTGGTTAATAAGTGGCAATCCTGCTGTTACAATATGCGTAACTTTGGCGTAAACATGAAAATTATAAAGGCACATAATCTGGCTTGCCCGATAGACGGAAAGCGGCTTGAATCCCATGAAATGCAAATGATTTGCGGCAATGGGCATGCTTTCGACATGGCTCGACAGGGATATGTGAATTTGTTACTAGTACAGCACAAGAGATCGAAACAGCCTGGTGACAGCAAGGAGATGGTTGACGCCAGGACTGATTTCTTAAATTCAGGCGCCTATGAACCAATTGCCAGTAAACTGGCTGAAATTATTTTTGCACAAACTTCGGATGGTAATTCCACCTGTATACTGGATGCGGGGTGTGGTGAGGGGTATTATTTAGATGCTATTATCAATGAACTTAAAGGCGATAGTCGTGCTCTCTCATTTATTGGCCTTGATATATCAAAAGATGCCATCATTGGTGCATCAAAAAGAAACAAACAAATAACCTGGATTGTTGGTACGAATATCCATCCTCCGGTTGAGGAGGCAAGTGTTGATATTATTTTGTGCGTTTTTGGTTTCCGAAGTTTTGATGGATTTAAAAAAACTTTAAAACCAGGCGGTAAAATTATTCTTGTAGATCCCGGCCCCGATCATTTGAATGAGCTTCGAGAAATTATCTACCTTGATGTCAAAAAGTCTGATTCACAAGACTCTTTAATGCTTATGCCTGAAGGGCTATCTTTACTTGATAGTAAGAAACTTCAATTTAAAATCAGTGTTAACAATAACCGGCAGCTCCAGCATTTGTTTTTAATGACGCCGCATTTTTACAGGGCTAGCAAGAATGGTAGAGAAGCGGTGGAAAATATACAAGAGCTGGATTTAACGGTTGATGTTGTGTTTAGGGTTTTGCAGATGCAGTAGTATTTCCTGTATTGCGGGTTTGCTTATATCAACAAATCTTCTTTAATAGGATAAAAAACACTGGCGGCATCAATAAGCGAATTAGCTGTTAGTGCTGGTACACCATAAACTTCTGCGCATATATCGTGGTCGTTTTTTATTTTTTCCAGTAACAGGTCAAAATCCCCATCACCCGATAGCAATATTATTGTGTCAACCTTTTTTGCAGTATCCAGAATATCAATAGTAATGCCCACGTCCCAGTCGCCTTTGGCAGAGCCGTCACTGCGGGTGATGTAGGGTTTGAGTTTTACAGAAAATCCTATGTGTTTGAGTGCATCCTGAAACTTTATTTGTTTGTCGTCGCCGCGATGTGTGGCATAAGCAGTTGCAGAGACAATCTCTCCTTTGGCGCTTATTTTTTTCCAGAATTTACGGTAGTTAAATTGACGACCATAAGTATCACGAGTTGTGTAATAAATATTCTGTACATCAACGAAAATGGCGATTTTTTTCACAATATTATTAAGTGTAAGGATATTGTATTAAATATGGATGTCAAAATACTATATCAATGAATTCGTTTCTTGTTTTTTTGTCCAGCTTTTTCCCTAACTTGTATTTAACATGTGTACCTGGTTCGCTTTCGCTAATATTATCCTGATTGACTTTGATGCCCCACATCAGAGCGATGCGATTAGGGATAAACGAATAGCGGATATCCATAATAATATCTGAGTTATTCGGGTAAACAGCAAGAAAATCATCAGAGAACCAGCGGAACCGTTCGATATCTTTTGCCTGCTGACTATTTAATGGCAGTGCTGGAAAGTCCCGCTTAATATCCAGTTTTTGTATTGATGTTCCCGGAATGTATTGGGTGTCTAATAAAAGTTTTACCGCATCCACGTAATAATGTGCATCATATTCATATATTGTTTTCCAGATATGGCGGTTGGCAAAGCTTGGTTTAGACAGGATTCGCTCCGGTTGGTGTCCTCGTTGTTCAGCGAGCGCGTAAACAGCTTTTTCTGCCCGGTAGTTCTGAACTATTCCCAGGCATAAAAAAATAACTGCGTAAACGAAAGCTGTTTGTGCAAAACGGATGTTTTTTCTAAAAACTGCCAGCATTATAAAGATAGCGATGGGTAAGGTGAATAGTGGATCTACTATAGACACTACGCTCCAGGCAATTCGCTCGTTGGAAAAAGGCCAGTACAACTGGGTACCGTAAGATGTGCAGGCGTCCAGCAAGCCATGTGTGGCATAGCCTAAAAATGAAAACAGGTAAACCTGAGAAAATGTTAATTTCTTTTTGGCTAATGGATAAAATACCAGCGCACAGAATAACGCGCCTAAAGGAACAAAAACTAACGAATGGGTAAATTGCCGATGAAATTCCAGGAATAATAATGGATCATCTGACGATTGAATGAGCATATCAAGGTCAGGCGCCATGCCGGCGAATGCGCCAATCAACAGGGCGCTTAGCTGCTTTGTTTTATCACGCGCAAATGACTGCGACAGGCTGGCGCCGAAAACTGCCTGTGATATGGGATCCATTAGTTTTCTATACTAATGCACATTGTATTAGCGGTGGCGTGTGCGGTTCTGGGTATTCGATCGTTTATTACTGGATGTGCGTTTGTTCCAGGGTGAAGAGGATGGTGATTTTCCGGGGGCTTTCCTTTTGCCTTTATTTTTGTTTCCGGTTTTTTTGCCATTTCGTTTTCCGCCGCCTTGTTGCTGCCGGCCACGGCCTTTGATCGGTTCTGGTTTTATGGTGGGATCAACTTCAAAACCATCGATCTCCTGTTTGGGGATTTCACGTTTAATAAGTCGTTCGATGTCTTTAAGCAGGCCCAGTTCATCGACACAAACCAGCGACATGGCTTCGCCTTCATTGCCTGCACGTCCGGTGCGACCAATACGGTGAACATAATCTTCTGCAATATTCGGTAAATCAAAGTTTACGACGTGAGGCAGTTGATCAATGTCCAGTCCACGGGCAGCGATATCGGTTGCAACCAGTACACGTACTTTGCCAGCTTTAAAATCCGCTAATGCACGGGTGCGCGCACCCTGACTTTTATTACCGTGAATTGCAGACGCCTTAATACCGTCTGTAATTAATTGTTTAGCGAGGCGGTCAGACCCGTGTTTGGTACGTGCGAACACCAATACCTGTTTCCAGTTATTTGAACCAATCAGGTAGGAAAGCAATTTACGTTTAAGATTTTTATCGACCGGGTGAACGATTTGCGTAACACTGTCTGCAGTCGTATTCTTGCGTGCTACTTCAATCAGTGCAGGCGATTTGAGTAAACCATTGGATAATTTTTTTATCTCGTCCGAAAATGTGGCTGAGAATAATAATGTTTGTTTATTCTTTGGTAACAGGCCGATGACTTTGCGAATGTCATGAATAAAGCCCATATCAAGCATGCGATCTGCTTCATCGAGTACCAGGATGTCAACTTTTGAAAGATCTACTGATCGCTGACCAACGTGATCCAGTAATCGACCCGGCGTAGCAACCAGAATATCGATACCTTTGATGAGTTTCTGTTTCTGCGGATTGATGCTGACTCCGCCAAAAATCGCAGTGGAGCGAAGTGGCAGATTCTGACCATAATCGCGTACGCTTTCGGCCACCTGTGCAGCCAGTTCACGCGTAGGCGTTAATACCAGTGCACGAACAGGGCGACGACCTTTTCCCTGATGTTCAGTCGCCATTAGTCTTTGTAATAATGGCAGGGTAAAACCAGCGGTTTTGCCGGTACCCGTTTGCGCACCTCCCATGAGGTCACGGCCTTCTAGAATAATGGGTATCGCCTGTTTTTGTATTGGGGTGGGGGTGTTGTAACCTTTTTTAGTTACAGCAACCACCAGTTCGGCCCTGAGACCGAGGGATTGAAATGACATCGATGATGTTCTCCAGATTTTTCAGGAATCGACCTACCCAAAACACGTGTCTGGGTCGGTCCAGGCGGAAACGTAATTATGTATTTCGAGGTAAATCGGCAAGGATTACCTGATTGAAATCAGGTACAGACCGAGGTGTCCCTGAATTAGGGTTTGATTATATAGGAAAATTAGCCAAAAAGGGGATTAGCTTGCAACGCTGTGATGGTGTGGCGCTAACATCAGGATAAGTGCCTGTGCGTGCTCAGCCGCTTTTCGGCCCAAATCAGTGAGATAACCACCATCGACCTGAGTAACAAGACCCTTGTCAAAAAGCCGCTCAACGGCATCAATTTTGTCTTCTGCGGCATCGGAATGGACTTTCAGGCCCTGTTGCGTCGAATCGAGGCTGTAATGAATCAGAATGTCGAGTTCAGCCATTTGATCTTTTGTG
Organism: Gammaproteobacteria bacterium; assembly: GCA_003229115.1. GTDB lineage: Bacteria > Pseudomonadota > Gammaproteobacteria > SZUA-229 > SZUA-229 > SZUA-116. The sequence continues at coordinate 10,145 of QIHT01000097.1, forward strand.
TATTGCATGATTCCACCTCGCCCGCTTATTGGGATTATTGTCAGCGTGAACCGCCGATATTACATGATTTTTGTGCCGTGTTCACGGAGGCATCAGAATCGGAGGTCACACCAGTCCAGGTGGATTTGACTGCCTCAATGTTTGATCCGGTAACGCAGTACCTGTGTAAAGGTGCCATCGCCGTTGTTAGTGGAGTCCATTTCGCCTGTGATGCCTGAATATTTCCCGCTACCACCGATGATGCTGAGGTTTGATGTGCCCTGGTCGAATTCACGTCCGGCAACCTGAATACTGCCGTTATCGAAGCTTAGCGTCCATTGGCACTGGAAGCTGTGCTGGACACGAGTACGTATGCATATGCCGCTATTATTGCCCAGTTTCATCATATCTTCATCCAGTAACGGTTGATCAAATGTCAGAACATCACCGACCGAATCACCTGGATCGCCGTTGTCGATATAACGGGCAGGCTTGTCGCGGGCATCGGCGATGGTGACGAGAGTTTGCGGTGATTGTTGTGTGCAGGCTGTTATTACTATAAGACTTGCAGTGAGCAGGGCAATTTTTACTGAAAATGAGTGTCTATTCATTGGCTATCAATTATGTGCATGACAAGAATCAAAAAAACAATATCACAATATCTTCAAAAGCAGTAAACATCTGAAGCTGAATAAAGCTGATAAGGAGGCGCACTTTCCTGTGAGATGAGAGTTTTGGGCATCACATGGCAGGTGCCTGAAGCTTGACAGCTAGCGATTGTCAGCTATTTAATAAGGTGTAATATTTCCCAAAGATTGTACATCGAACCATTCTCTGGCAATGCCTTAAGCAGGTGGACTATATGAAACTTGAAATCTACCAGTATTCAGCGGATTCAGGTTGGGATGCTAATCCTGATACATCAATGGACTCATCCCAGACTTTGTTATTGTTTTTTGGATCTCCGGATAGCAAGCTGGTTGAGCCTCGTCTGGATGAGCTCTACCGGTCTTTTCCTTTATCGGTTTTGGCAGGTTGTTCGAGTGCGGGTGAAATATTTGGCGATGATGTTTATGACAATAGTATTTCACTGGCGGTAATCCAGTTTGAGCATACGCATATTCAATTGGCCACGGGGCGCATTTCTGAAAATAACGATTCACATTCAGTGGGAAAAAAAATTGCTCACATGTTGAATAATGACAATCTGCGCTCGGTATTTGTATTGTCCGATGGATTGGTCACCAACGGCTCAAAGTTGATTGAAGGTTTAAGCAGTGAATTGCCACCACAGATAGTTATTACCGGTGGGCTGGCAGGCGATGGTGACCGTTTCGAGAAAACCTGGATATGGGCTGATGGCAGTTTGCACGCAGGTGGCGTGTGTGCGGTTGGTTTTTATGGTAAACATATAGGTGTTGGGCATGGCTCACGTGGCGGTTGGGATTTGCTGGGGCCGGAACGTGAAGTTACCCGTTCAACGGATAATGTTTTGTATGAACTTGATGGTCAGCCGGCTTTGCAGTTATACAAAAAATATCTGGGTGATCGCGCCGATGGTTTACCAGCAACAGGGCTGTTGTTTCCACTGGCTATTACTAATGAGGAAGAAGAGGACGGCAATACAGTTAGAACTATTCTGTCTGTAGATGAAGAGAATAATTCGATCACATTTGCGGGTGATATTCCGGAGGGCAGTTATGTGCGTTTAATGCGAGCTAATTTTGACCGACTTATTGATGGGGCTGGGGACGCTTCCGGAGCCATTAAAATAGATGATTACCATGATGGCCCGCTATTAAATATTTCGATTAGTTGTGTCGGCAGGCGGCTGGTACTCGGCCCTCGCACTGAAGAAGAAATTGATGCGGCACTCAGCGGTTTGCCCCAGAGTACAGAGCAAATAGGTTTTTACTCATACGGTGAAATATCACCGCTGGCAAGCGGCAAGTGTGACCTGCATAATCAAACAATGACGCTTACGCTTATTTGGGAAAACACCCAGGAATATTACGATGCATCGCCTACTGGCAAGACAGCTTAAAAAACTCAAACTTGGAGATTTAAATTCTCCAGAAGTTACCTCATGGCAGGAATTTCTTAAGCACGTTGAAACCAGTTACCAGGCTTCTGATCAGGATCGCTACACACTTGAACGTTCTCTCACCATTTCATCGGAAGAAATGCAGGCAATGCATAAAAGCCAAAAAGACTCTTATGAAGTCAGGCTGCATTCTATCCTCGCTGCCATACCTGATGTTCTTTTTCTGGTAACAGAAGACTGCAAATGCATTGAAGTTATGTCTGGTAGTGGACGTTTGTTGAACGAACAAAGAGATAAATCTTTAGGTAAATATATACACGAAGTTTATACAAAAGAACAATCCGAATTTTTTCAGAATGCAATTACCCAGGCTCTCGAAACAGAACAACTGGTTGTAGTGAACTATGAACTGGATATCAATGACAGCACGCATCATTTCGAAGGTCGTATAAAACCAACTGATCATAAAGTCGAGGGTAAGAGAACCGTTGTTTTTGTTGCTATTGACGTTACTAAACGCATTAAAACAGAAGTGCAGGGGCAACTGATTTCTACGGTTTTTGAAAGTTCAAAAGAAGGCATGATCATACTCGACAATAAGCTCAGGCTGGTTACGGTGAATATCTCGTTTTGCGAGATGTACGACGAATCCATGGAATCGATTCCAGAAACTATTCCGAGCTTAATAAAAGATTTTATGAGCAATGAAACCAACCAGCAGATATTGAAGGCTGTAAGGAAGGAAGGGCACTGGATAGGTGAGATTGCAGGGAAATACAAAAACGGGAAGTCTTACCCTCTTTGGTTAACAATAAATACCGTAAAAAATACTTTAGGGCAAGTTATTAATTATGTGATTATGCTAACCGATATTTCCGAGATAAAACGTTCCCGGGAAGAATTAGAACATGTTGCCACTCATGACTCGCTGACCAACTTACCTAACCGGGTTTTATTTCATGACCGCCTGGAGCAGGCCGTAAAGCGTACTCAGCGGACGAACAGTCTTGGCGCATTGTTTTTTCTTGATCTGGACAGATTTAAAAACATTAACGATAATCTGGGTCATCAAGTTGGCGATGATCTGATTATTCAGGTTAGCCAGCGCCTGTCTACCGTAAAGCGTGATTCCGACACCCTGGCTCGTCTTGGTGGTGATGAATTCACGTTAATTATTGAGGGATTGTCGAAAACTGAAGAACTGGCAATGATTGCTGAAAAAATACATGTCGTTTTCAATAAACCTTTTTTGCTAGGCGGGTACAAACTGAATATTAGCGTCAGTATTGGTATCAGTGTCTTTCCTCGTGATAGCGGTGATCCTGATGAATTGATCAAGCACGCCGATACAGCTATGTACTCTGCTAAGGATATGGGAAGGAATACTTATCAATTTTATACGCAAGAACTGACTTCCAACGCATTTGAATATTTCGCTATTGAAATGGCATTACGAAAATCTCTTGATCGTAAAGAATTGTTTTTATTGTATCAACCTCAGTATGATATTAAACGTGATGAGTTTATTGGTGTTGAAGCGTTAATTCGTTGGCGTCATCCCGATATGGGTGTGGTGTCGCCAAACATGTTTATTCCCATTGCAGAAACTTCGGGACAGATTGAAGAAATTGGTGAGTGGGTGATAGGTGAAGTATGTAATCAGTGCATATTGTGGAAAAAAGACGGTTTACCTGAGTTTCCGGTTTCAGTGAACCTGTCACGAAAGCAATTAGTGATACCCAACTTTTTTGAGCGAGTACAAAATATTTTATTTTCCAAGAATATTGATGGTAAAAGGCTGGAATTTGAAATTACCGAAAGTTCGATTCTGGAAAATGAAGATGTTGTTTACAACAATCTTAAGGAATTGCAGAAGATGGGTATAACCATGGCGATTGATGATTTTGGTACAGGTTATTCATCTCTGGTTAATTTAAAACAATTTCCGCTTTCACGCTTGAAAATTGACCAGTCGTTTGTTCGTGATGTGACTAAAGATACTAATGATGAAGCTATTATTAGAGCGACGATTGCTCTTGGAAAAAGTTTACAGCTAAAGATCATTGCTGAAGGTGTGGAAACTGAAGAACAGCGGGCTTTTCTCAATAAAGAAGGCTGTGATCAGGCTCAGGGTTATTTATACAGCGAACCAGTATCGCCGGATAAAATTGCAGATTTGCTGGTGGCAGGCCAAAGGCCAGCCAACAAGTTGGCAGACTGAAATTAGTATGTCGGTGATTTAATGTTTATTCTTTTGTTTGTATCGTTAAAAAATCTATCAGTATGATAATAGTTATTTTGTTCCTGTTCCCCATAAAAAAGGCAGAACTCAATATTTGAGTCCTGCCAAAATCATATCAGAAAAAAATTATGTAACCTGGTTTGCACTTGAAAGTAGTGCAGGCCTTTTTGTATACAACTACAAAACCTGTGGCAGTTGATGGTTTTCAGACTGCCACAGGTTGTAAGTGCTAGTCGTCATCAACTCCCAGCGGTGCTGAGTGCGGTAGCAACACTGGACCCGCTCCCTGTATAGGTTGTATGAGCGTAGCGTCAACTGCAGAGACCGGCCCTGCTGATGGCGGGTTACCCGGTTTTGTTGAATCGACGGTTTGAATTCTGCCAAGGCCAAATTCCACTTCGCTCACAGTACCATTTGTATCAAGAAAACGTCTCAGTGCATGAACCGGATGCAGGAAGGCATCGGGTGCAGTCTGTTTGATGACAACAGGTTGCCCCAACGTTATCAGACCCTCAGTATTAAGAGGTGCGGTCAACGAGATAACGCTGTTGTAGTCATCAATATCCGACAGTTCAAAGAACTGGTGACCAGAACCACCATTGGTACGGCAAACACGGTCTACTGCATCACCGTGAGGGAAACAGGAAGCAAATATGTAACGCTTGCTGGTATCCAGTGGTGCACCACCGATGGTAGTTTGAACAATACGGCCACCCGATGTGCTGAAGGGTCGGTTGTCGAGGTCTATCTTCTGGGTCATATTAGAAAGGCCCAGGTACCAACCACCGCGCTGCAGGTACGGATTGCGGTCAAACACGGCACCTAATACTTCGTCCAGACCGTTTTCTATCGATACACCCGAAAATTCGGCAACGGCTACCGCTGGCCCTATGGGGAAGTGACTGTAAAGATCACGCAACAGGATATCACCAGTAGCTCCTTCAGCAGGCGACAAAATATCAGTACCGAAGCGGAAACCATTCGTCATTGAAATATCAACAGGTGTCACCGAATTAGCGACATTGCGTACTGCATCTGCAATGAAGTTGTTCCAGACATCTTCCAGTACGTGAGCACGGTGAAGTAATACATCAGTTTGGCCAACTACAGTATCCAGACTCTCGGTAAGTTGCAGACCTTTTTTGGTAATGTCACCACACTTGGCTGAAACTGGCACACCGGGTGGTAATCCACCGGGAGCACAGTATCCGCCTGGCATAAAGGTGTGGCGTACTGTGGTGTCACCGGTGAATGGTGCCTCAGCAGCATCAACCAGCACCTGCATTGCAGGATCCGGGTCAACATTTTCATCAGCAGGAATTGCTTGCCAGGAAAAATCGACCACCTTGCCACCGGAGTTAACGGTGATATCAAGACGTCCCAGGAAAGCATCTTCACTGGCTTCGACAACGATGGCTGCACCGTGGCGCAACATTTTGCGTTCATGGCCATTCAGATGATCGCCTGGTGTTGTGGCAACCACTTCATCTTCGTTGGCCAGAAGTGCGCCCAGGGTAACTTCATGAGTGTGACCGGAGAGCACAACATCCACGTCCTTAAAGTCACGGCCAATCTGAACGTTTTGCGATAGACCCAGTTCGGAGGCAACAACGATAATGTCAGCACCTTCAGCCTGTGCTGCTTCGATATTACCTTCCAGTTCTTCTATGCCCTGGCTAAAACGCAAACCAATATTGAACACATCAGCTTGCTGTGGAACGATCGCAGCAGTAATACCAATCACAGCGACCTTCACACCATCAACATCAAATATTTTGTAGGCTGGTAATACCGGAGTGCCGGTAGCTGGGCCTAAAGCATTATAAAGATTGTTCGCAAGTGCCGGAAATGTAGCTTTGGTAACACAGGGGCCGTCAAACGAATCAGACATAACCCGAATATTGGCGGGCAATGCACACCGGTTAGCCGCGGTAAAGCGTCCACGGAATACCGCAGGGCCATAACCAAACTCCCAGTTGCCCGGAACAAATGCGTCGATATCAAAGGCATTCAGTGCTGGCATGATGGCATCACCAACGGTAAACATAACCTCGGCGCTACCATGAGTGGTGTCACCAATAGCAATCAAAAGATTGTTCGGGTTGTCATCACGGATATCGTTTACCAGCGTTTTCAGTTTGGCAACACCACCGCAGTCCGTGCTATATCGTTCGGTTCCGCCAGGTTCAGCAATCACACAACCATGAGGTACCAAAGTGCCGTGTGTATCGGATAACTGGATCAGGGAAATAACAACATTATCTGATTTATGAGCAAATACTGAAGACGCAGCACCCGCCAAAACCATCGAGAGGGTTATCGCCGAAACAGCGGCTATGCCCTTATGTGGATTTATGTTCATTTCATTTTCCTCAATTTTTACTGGGCAGCCACTAATTCGACAGGGTGCCAATGATTATTTAACGATTGTCAGGCCATAAAATGACCGTTGCAGGATGGTAGCAATAGGTGAACTCGCTTACCTATAGGGAAACTCCTGATTCTGGCTCAGTACATTACTGCGTAAAAATATAATGAAATTATGATGTATATTCGATCTGCCGTTTCGAGAGCACCCGAAGCGTATCTTTATGGCTATACTTGTATCTGGATTTTTCAGGCTTCATCAATATTGCATGTATTCACATTACAAACCTGTCAGGGCTTTCAGAAAACTATGGCTTGCGGTTTATTGCGCGATAGCACTGTGTTACCCATTAACATCGTTAGCCAGCGAAAAATTGGCCTGCAAGGATATCAGTCCGATCATTTTTGGAATTCTGCCTTTTGTCAGTGCAGAACAACTTGTCATTCGATTTTCGCCAATAGCGCGTTATCTCACTAAAAATCTTCAGCTTCCGGTTCGAATTGAAACAGCACCCAATTTCGCAGAATTTGCTCGACGCACCAATGAAGATAAACGTTACGATATTCTGTTTACAGCACCGCATTTTTATCCACAGGCCAATAGCAGGGCGGGTTATCGTTTAATTGTTAGTGTTGACTCACCGGGCATGTGGGCCGTTATCGTTGCACCCCGGCAAAGTCAGATTCATACTCTTGACGACCTTGTGGGAAGAAAACTGGCGACGGTTCATCCTGCTGGACTGGCGACACTCCTGGTTAGAAAACATTTATCTGATGCCGGCATCGACCCCGATGTAGATATCACAATGATCAGCACACCGTCACATGATGCTTCTCTGTTATCCTCATATCATGGCGTCACAGATGCCTCTGCTTTAATGTCACCGCCTTACGAAGCCGCAAACATCAAGGTGAAAAAAAACATGCGGATTATCGCTAGAACAGAAAGCACGCCGCATATTCCAATCAGCGTAGGTTCTAGAATTAGCGAAAGTTGTGCGGCTAAAATATCCGAACTATTGTTAGGCATGAAAACAACACCAGAAGGTGTGGAAGCGCTAAGTCATAATAGTTTTTCCGGATTCAAAAAAGCAAATCCTGAGGATTACGAAAAAATTAAACACCTGTTACCTGCTAAGCCGTGATGCTTGAATCGGCATCTCTATTTCGTTCTTTGCGTTTTCGGTTGATTGCAAGTGTAGTGACTATTGAAATCATCATGCTTTCGTTATTGGTGTGGAACAATATCTCCATTATCCACACCACACATACTGACCGACTCAGAGACACAGCCAAAAGCATGATCCAGCAAATTGCTAACACTTCGGGTAATCATATGTTAGCGGTAGATTATGCAACGCTTGAACAGTACCTCAGCAATATTATTAATTATAAAGAGTTGTCGTATATTGCTATTGTTGATAGAGATGAAAATACTGTGATTGCGCTGGGCTCAATGGTGCCAGATGCCAGGCCTGTCGTAGATACGCATCCCGCGCAAGTTAGCGATGGTATTTATGATATTTCACGGGATATCCAGGTTGCAGGCCAACCCATGGGTCGAGTGTTACTGGGTTTTTCGCTTTCACTGATGGACGATGCTATTTATAAATCACGTAATCGAGGTATTACGATTGCCCTGATTGAAATTGTACTAACCATCATCGTTACCATTTTCATTGGTTTGGGGCTTACTCGAAGATTAGGTATGCTTTCAAAAGCTGCAGGGGAAGTTGAAGCAGGTAATTATTCGGTAACTGTGCCCACAGAAATAGATGATGAGGTGGGTAAGACAGCCGCTGCATTTAATAGCATGGTGGCTAAAGTCTCAAAAAGAACCCGGCAATTATTACAGGAGGAAGAAAAAACACAACAATTACTGAGTGAAAACAGATTACTGATACAAAAATCACTTGAAGTTCAGGAGGAAGAGCGAAAACATCTTGCTCGTGAACTTCACGATGAACTGGGCCAATGCATAACTGCCATTCAGGCGGACGCAGAGTCCATCAGGGATTTGTCACCGCAATCCGACAAACGGGTTATTACCAGTGCCGATGCCATTTTAAATGTTTCATCACATATCTATGATGTTGTTCATTCAATGATACACCTGCTTCGCCCAAGTGTTCTAGATAATCTTGGCTTGATAGAAGCTTTGAAAGAAGAAATTGATACATGGAACCAACGTAATCCTCGCACAAGTTGCATCTACACTTTTGACGGTGATTTATCCGAGCTTGGAGAGAATATCAACATAACCATCTACCGTATAATCCAGGAATGTCTGACAAATATAAGTAAACATGCCTCTGCCAAACACGTCAGCATCGAATTGAATCACCACGGAGAAAACCTTCGGCTTACCGTTAGTGATGATGGTGTTGGTATGGATGCAAATACATCAGGCCATATGGGGCTTGGCCTTATTGGCATGCGTGAACGCATTCAGGCATTAAATGGATTATTTTCGCATGAAACATCCAGTGGTAATGGTTTCCGAATTAATATCCGTATCCCGAAAAAGTAGGGGAATAAGCTTGTGGTGATAAATAACATCAGTGTATTGCTGGCAGATGATCATGAAGTGGTTCGTGCAGGTTATTGTCGATTACTGGAAGCCACTCATGACATAACGGTTGTGGCAGAAGCCGAGGACGGTGAGTCGGCGTATACAAATTATTTTGAACACCAGCCTGATGTGCTGGTCATGGATATTTCCATGCCGGGTATTGATGGTCTGGAAGCCAGTCGTAAAATTCTCGCCAAGGACAAGAATGCAAAAATACTTATTTTCAGTGTTTATGAAAATGAAGTCTATTTGACGCGCGCGCTGGATCTTGGTGTGCTGGGTTATATATCCAAACGCAGTGCTTCACAGGTAATGATTGACGCTGTTCGACAAATTGCCTCCGGCACATTATTTGTCGGGCAGGAGATGATGCCTTTCCTGGTGAAATCCAGAAACTCTAATGATGGAGATCCATTGTCGACTTTATCTCCCAGAGAATTCGAGGTTTTCCTGTTGCTGGCAGACAGCAAATCGGTAAACGAGATAGCCGAACTGCTAAACCTGAGCCCTAAAACAGTAGGTCATCATTGTACCCATTTAAAAAACAAACTGGGCATCAACGATATTACCGGCTTAACACGGCTTGCCATACGTCAGGGCCTGATTAATGCGTAACTCTGCTTTGGCAGTTTAAAAACAAAGTCAAAAACTTTCACCACAGAGGCACAGAGTACACAGAGGTTTTTATTGCTAGCTACGCCGTAGGCGTTGCTAGCAATAAAAAGCTTTTCTCTGTGTACTCTGTGCCTCTGTGGTAAATAGCTTTTAAAGCCCTTGGCAGATTGTTTTTTTACCCTTTGAGAATACGCTCCAGCCGATCCATATCATTAATCACACGCCAACTACCACCACCTTCTTCAATACGGCGTTGCCAGGCTTCAAGCCTGTCCATGTATTCGCGTGGGTCAACGTTATCGCTGCGTAGTTTGGTGACGTTAAGTGCAATAACGTCAAAGCCTTTAAGTTGAAACGGGATATCACGGACATAACCTTCGGGCAGCTCTTCTTTCAAGTCTGAATAAATCAGAATGGTTTTCCTGCCTGTACCTTTCTCATTTAAATACTCAACTGCCTGTAACAAACCGCCGGTAATGTCTGTAAATTTTGAAGGCTTAACCTCTTTGATAAACTGATTCATGGAGTCACGGAAGTGGCGTTTCTGTCGGTTGGCTTCACTTGGGCGGTCATTAAATGTTACCTTGGTGATAATATCTTTTTCACTGAAGCTGCCAGTGTCTATACGTGCCACAGCGAACGAATCGTTGGGATCCATTTTCACCAACAATACGCTGACCAGTTTCTGTGCATTGGTCAGTTCTTTTGTATACGTGCCTGAAGTATCCAGCAACAGGTAAACGCCGCTGTTAGTAGGGCCATTATCCGAGCAACCTGCTAGCAGTAACAGGCTGGCCACTAAGGTCGTTGGAATAGAATATTTCATGCTGCCTCCTGAAAGTCAGAATTAACAGAGTGTGAAGTTGAGTCTGACTCTGTTTTTCCTGTGCCTAATTTTTTCGTAATCGTGTTCTCCAGCCACAGAGGACCGAAGATGATTAGATCGTAGAGATTAACCACGATCTTGCCACTGTAACGTGCAATATTTCCGATCAGTCGCAGTATGAAAGCTATGGCACGCAGCAATGCAACGCCGATAACACCAACCACGGTACGAGTAGAATGCACAAAAGTTTCCAATGGAATCGCAACAAAGACTAATGCAAACGGTAGAATAAAACCCATGCCCATTTGTGCGGCCGTGGTAATCCATGCAAACTCAGCAGTAGCGATAGTACTTGCAGCATCACCGCGCAGTAACGCGCTGGTGGCGAGTTCATCTTCCATAAGAATCTCACGCATAAACGCAAGGCCGGCTTCAACACTGGCGAGTATGAACAGGAAGCTGAAGGTAATCCAGATCATGCGTACACGCAGCTTGTCGTTGAGTGCGCCGATGACCGGGAACAGTCGTGTAATGCGCAGTGATTCCATCAGGAACAATCCCATGGAAACCTCAACCAGTATGATTACGATGGCGGAGATTTCCGATACCTTGAAACCACCGATGAAGTCTTGTCCGCCAACCATTTCTGCCATTGGCCGCGCAATCAATGTGAAGTTGACCATGGCACCGCCAATAGCAATGGCTAGTACAAAGGCAGATACGAAAAACTGGCTCATGGCTGAAGATGACAGCAAGCGTGTGGCGCGATCGCTGCCCTTAAGAATTTCCTGATAATCGTCCATGTAACGACCAATCTTGGTGGCGCGTTCCAGAATGCTGGAAATATTACGATCCACTTCACCGAGTACATGTTTCACCGAACGCCAGTGCGGCATCATACGTTTCAGAACACCGTGGCGTTCCCTGCAGGCACGTCTATGTTCCTGAATAGCTATATCCTGAGCCTTGACCATCGATTTGTGAATGTCTTTCAGAATATGCGATACCATGGCATCGCCTTTACTATCAATGTTGGCGACGGACTCCACCACCTTGCACCAGTCCGGTGGATTCGGTGGCACTTCCGTACTCAGTTTATAATCTTCATCAATACGGGTAATTTGTTCACTCAGCTTGCGTTGCAGGGCAGGGTATTGCGACAGGTCATTCATCACCGTGTTCTCGACACGCTCGAACTCGCGTTCAATCATTCGCTCACTCGCTTCGCGACCCGCTTCAAGCAGTACCTCGCGATTGCGCGCCTGTAAACGCGCATCGGCTGACTTTACCGAAGTAGCCGCCAGGCGTAAGGCATTATGAATCACTTCACTGAATGCGAGGATGTACCTTTGCGCAGGCAAACGCGCTAAATACAGGACGGCAGAAAGTCCAAAGAACCAGATAAGTCCGGAGATAACCGGATTCGGGACAATGAGATAAATTTCGGATAACGGCATAAAACCTCCTGGGGCGATTGAGAAACAAGCCAAAATGTTTGGTGAGAATAAATGGCCTACAAGCGACCGCCGGAATTTTTGAGCATTTAGGTACCAGAAAAGGTATCTGACAGTGTAGCGTAAAATGACAAATTATTCGACATATGTGATAAAAAATCCGACATAGTGCAAGTAATTGATAAATATAATTATATTGTTTTATTTATCAGTTATATGGGTTCGATAACTCGGGGTTTTAAGAGGAGTGTTTTCTATTTATTTGATTACTAAGTAGACAGATAACAGGGGCAATTATTCGAGAACATCCAGTCCTTCAAACTTCAACATGGTTATTAACTTGATGAGTGGCAAGCCGATTAATGCATTGGGGTCTTCGCCTTCAAGTTTGTCGAACAGAGCAATACCCAGGCCTTCCGATTTAAAACTACCCACACAATGGTAGGGCTCTTCCCTTTTAAGGTAGCGCTCGATGGTGGCTTGCGATAATTTCCTGAACTCAACGGTATACGGCTCGCAGATGGTTTGTTTATGCCCCGTAAGCGTGTTTAGCAGGCAAAGCCCGGTGTGGAATACGATACGCTGACCCGATGCTGCCGTGAGTTGTTTGACCGCATTTTCGAAGTTGCCGGCTTTGCCGAGTACTTCTCCATTGAGCACAGCACTTTGGTCCGAGCCGATGATTAGCGCGCCGTCGGTGTCATTTTCACAGGTTTTGGCGACGGCCAGGGCTTTTGATTCAGACAGGCGAACCACCATGTCCTCGATGTTTTCTCCTGCTATGGGACTTTCATCTACCTCGGGCGAGGCACATGTAAAATCAACGCCCAGGCGTTGTAAAAGCTCTTTTCTGAAGGCGGATGTGGAGGCTAAAACAAGTTTCATAAGGTCATATCAAGCTGTCTGAGGTGTGATTTTAAACTATTTGTTGTTACGACCATAATCTGGCTATTTTTCTCATAGTGCCAGTTTAAAAATACAGTCAAAAGCTTTTGCCACAGAGGGCACAGAGGAAAACCATTTGTTTTATTACACCCTGTAATTATTCAATTATTTTTAACCATTAAGTAGGCCGGGATAAGGCTTTGCCGTTCCCGGCATTTTTCGCCATTGCCTGCAACGTACCTTATGCAGGCCTACTTCTGATCCTTTTGCTCAAATTATAAGTTCAAAAACAAAGTCAAAAATTTTTACCACAGAGGCACAGAGGGTTTTGTTTTTAACTGCTCCGCAGGCTAGCTTGAAAACTCTGTGTCCTCTGTGCCTCTGTGGTAAAAGTTTTTAAAGCTTTTGTTCCATCACTTGCGGTCATATTCGGCTGCAACCGCATATTCACTGTGACTCTGATACAAAGACAACCATATGTTCTTGAAATATGGTGGAATATTCGAGGCTTTTACGAAGGCTTATATACAGAAATGCGGAATTGCTTTAAAATAGGTCGATTATGTCGCAGCCATTGCCTGAAACCGCTGATTTTTTGAAGCAGGCCGAAAGGAATGTGGGTTTGGAGGGCAGTTTGCCTCTAGCCAGACTCGAGAGGTTGAGCGCGACATTGTGTGATACCACTGGCGAATTGCATGCCAGGCTGAATTTTGGTTCCAAAGCGGGTTTTAGTCACTTGCAGGGCACGGTGGAAGCAGACCTTAAACTGGTTTGCCAGCGTTGTATGTGTGCCATGGAACACAGGGTATCGGGGCGTTTTAAGTTCGGCCTGGTGCTGAATGAAGAAGAGAGGCAGGGGTTACCCACTGATCTTGAGGCTTACCTGATCGAAGGTGACGAACAGTCGATTATTGATCTTCTGGAAGATGAGTTGTTGTTATGCTTGCCGATTGCGGTAATGCATGAGAATGAATGTTCTGAGTTTCTAAAGAAACACAATGAACAGAAGCAGGCTGAGAAGGAAGCTTCCAGCCCATTTGCTGTACTTAAAAAAATGAAAGTAGATTAAAAAGTATCTGTAAGATGCTAATTACAAACAGATTATATATTTTAGGAGAGATCCGTGGCAGTTCAAAAAAGCAGAAAAACACGCTCAAAACGCGGCATGCGTCGTTCACATGATTCACTGACCGGCAAGGCATTATCAGTCGATTCAACTTCAGGGGAAACCCATTTGCGTCACCATGTGACAGCCGACGGCTACTATAAAGGCCGTAAAGTGGTTGAAACTAACGACGCATTTGAAGACTAGATTTAGCTTAACCAGCTGCTTGTTTGATCAAACAGGTGGTCTTTAGGCCATGCCCATTAAGGCAACCATTGCGCTAGATGCTATGGGAGGCGACTTCGGAGCCGAAGTCGTGATACCCGCTGCTGCTCAGGTCATCAGCAAACACAGAAATTTAAGCATCATCCTGGTCGGTGATGAGGCTGTCCTACGTGCCTGTGCCAAAGAAAAAAATATCACGCTAGGTGGCCAACTCGAAATTCAGCACGCTTCTGAAGTGGTTGAGATGCACGATGAACCAGCGATGGCGATTCGTAAGAAAAAAGATTCATCCATGCGCGTCGCTATCAATCTTGTTCACGAAGGTAAGGCGCAGGCAACGGTTAGCGCTGGCAATACCGGTGCCTTGATGGGAACCGCCAAATTTGTCCTCAAAACCGTGCCTGGTATTGATCGGCCGGCTATTTGTACAACTATTCCTTCCATGACCGGTCATACCCATATGCTCGATCTGGGCGCCAATGTTGATGTTAATTCCGATCACCTGTTTCAGTTCGCGGTAATGGGCTCAGTGCTTGCCGAAGCGATTGATAATACCGACAGCCCGCGGGTAGGTTTGTTGAACATCGGTCATGAAGAGACCAAAGGCAATGCACAGGTTAAAGATGCCCATGCCCATTTGGCTGCGAATGCACCCGTTAACTACATTGGTTTTGTTGAAGGTGACGATATTTATAACGGTAGTGTTGATGTTGTTGTCTGTGACGGTTTTGTTGGTAATATTTCCCTGAAAACATCGGAAGGTGTTGCCAAAATGATCAGCCATTATATGAAAGAAGAATTCACAAAAAGCCTGTACAACAAGCTTGCCGCGATAATTGCCATGCCCGTGCTTAAAGCTTTCCGCAAACGCATTGATCCGCGTGCTTACAATGGTGCAAGTATGTTAGGTTTAAATGGTATTGTTATTAAAAGCCACGGCGGTGCCGATGTTTTTAGTTATGCCAACGCCATTGAAATCGCATTGCTTGAAATAGAGAAGTCAGTCCCCGAACATATTCGGACAAGAATGGAACCATTGCTGGAGAAAGCGATTTGAGTTACGCAAGAATTGCAGGTACAGGAAGTTTTCTTCCAGAGAAGATCCTTACTAACAAAGATCTGGAAAAAATGGTGGATACCACCCATGAGTGGATTCACAGTCGTACCGGTATTGATGAACGCCATATCGCTGCAGAGGATGAATTTACGGTTGATCTCGCCGAACAGGCTGCCATCAAGGCGATGGCAGCCTCAGGTAAAACCAAAGATGATATCGACCTGATTATCGTTGCAACCACAACGCCTGATCGTGTTTTCCCCAGTACCGCCTGTTTATTACAACAACGTTTAGACATTCATGGTTGCGCTGCTTTTGATATACAGGCAGTTTGCACCGGTTTTGTTTATGCGCTGGGTATTGCGGATCGTTTCTTCAAAGCTGGAACTAACCAGTGCGCTTTGATTGTTGGTGCCGAAACACTGTCACGAGTCGTTGACTGGACAGATCGTGATACCTGCGTCCTGTTTGGCGATGGTGCGGGTGCAGTTATCCTGGAAAAAAGCGACGAACCTGGCATTATTTCTACCCACTTGCATGCTGATGGTGCCTACGAAAGTCTGCTGTCGGTACCTTATGGTGTGTCAACAGGTTCCAGGCAGTTGCTTGAAGGCAATGGTGGTATTGAAATGAAAGGCAATGAAGTTTTCAAAATGGCGGTGAATACTCTTGGCCGTATCGTTGACGAGACACTGGCACATAACAATATGCAGAAATCAGATATTGACTGGCTGGTTCCTCATCAGGCAAATATCCGCATTATTAATGCCACAGCAAAAAAACTGAAAATGTCGACCGATCACGTTGTGGTGACCGTCAACAAACACGGCAATACTTCGGCAGCTTCAGTGCCGTTGGCATTAGATACAGCAGTACGCGACGGAAGAATTAAACGTGGCGAAACATTATTGCTGGAAGCCTTTGGTGGCGGTTTCACCTGGGGCTCTGCATTAGTTAAATACTAAATATGCAGCTTATCGGCAGCGTGCCCGTTCTCGCCTGTAATCATATTGAACAAACGCTGGATTTCTATCAGCAAGCGCTGCAATTTATTATCATCAATCAACGCAAATCCGATAAAGGGCCTGAGTGGATCTACTTAAAGTCGGGACAAACCTTATTAATGCTTGAAACTAACCACCGGTCTGATGAAGACGCCGGTGGCAGCCGACTCTATCTATATACAGACGATGCAAAAGCCTTGCATCACTATCTGAATGCCAAAGGTTACGCCCCCGGCAAACTGACAACCACAGCCTACGGTATGCAGGAATTTGATCTCAATGACCCTGAAGGCCATTGTTTGACTATTGGACAACAGCCGGCAGAAAAACAGGATATTTAGAGCTAGAATATAGATAGATCAATCATGGGACGTTCGGAGGCTGTAATGATTAAACAAATTCTAAGTTATTTTCCCTTTAAAACTGCTATCGGTAATATTCTTGCCATTTCAGCGTTACTGGTGGTTTCCGCATGTACCATCACTGACATAACATCGAGCACCAGTTCGACACTTGATACAGTAACCCCAGATGTAAGCTTGAACCGTTTTGTCGATGTGCGCATTGCTTCCATCAAAAAAGAAGCAGCGGCTGGTGAGGGCGAGAATCTTAATGCTTTAGCTAGCCTGATGGGTAAAGAGGACAAAGCCGCTTTTTCGGGCTGGATGCAGACAAATTATGATGAGCTGTTCAATAATCTGCAACAACCGACTGAGCTTATTTCGCGAATAGAAGTACTCTCTGAACAGTCGTAGCTAACTAGTCGAACCTGAAATAAACCTTCCCTGGCTTATTCAGAAGTCGCAACTAAAATGCTTAAGGTAAAAGTATGATTTTACTTGCCTTATTTGTTGCTCCCATTGGCCTACTGGCAAAGGTGGGTACATCCATGTACCCAGGGTCATCCAGAAAAACGCTGGGGCAGTAATAAAACGGGGCGAAATAATGCGTGTTTTTTAATTTAGCACTTTGTTTTTATTGCTCGTTAGCGTTTTTCAGGAGCGACTATATAAAAGTGTCACTTTTAAATTAGTTAAAAATACTCCTCTAATGTACGCTTAATTTTCTTTCTGGAGGGTTTGCCAAGTCTCTGAATTAATTCAGAGACTTCTTAATTTTCCATTTCGGATTCTTCGTCCTTATCTGTGGGTGAGGTCAGTTCATACTGGCGGATCAGTCGTCGAAGACGTGGCCGTGAAATACCGAGGATTTCACATGCTTTACCCCGGTGCCAGTTGGTTGACTCAAGGGTTGCTGCTATGTGTTCTTTTTCAACATCTTGTAAACTAAGATTTAGTGTTGAGTTGCATGGCTTGCTTTCTGGTTGTTCAGCGTCTTTTATGTTTGTTGGTAGAAGATCCAGTGTTATGGTTTCGCCATGACATAAGGCAACTGCTTTCATTAACACGTTTTCCAGTTCGCGGATGTTTCCCGGCCAGGAGTATTTGTAAAAGGATTCTATGACATCAAAAGAAATGCGTGTAACAGTGTTATGCATCTCCTTGTTGATGCGTGCCAGTAATGCCTGTACCAGTGTTGGTAGATCATCCATGCGTTCACGCAGAGCAGGCATATGTATAGTGACTACCTGCAGGCGATAAAAAAGATCTTCACGGAAAAGCCCATTTTTAACACTTTCCTGAAGATCAGCATTCGTTGCAGCAATAACACGGGCATTGGTCTTCTGAATCTGGCTGCCGCCAACAGGTATGAATTCCTTTTCCTGTAGTACACGAAGGAGTTTTGACTGAACGGTGGGACTGAGCTCGCCTATTTCATCCAGAAAAATTGTGCCATTATCGGCCATGGCAAATTTTCCTGCCTGGCGGTTGGTGGCACCGGTAAATGCCCCCTTCTCATGACCGAACAAGTCCGATTCAAGCAGTGATTCGACCAGTGCTGCACAATTAATCGCGATGAATGAACCCGATGCAGATTGGCTGGCCTTATGGATTGCACGCGCAACCAGTTCCTTGCCGGTTCCTGATTCTCCAGTAATTAATACGGTTACTGGTTTTTGAGCAACCATACCAATGGTTTTATAGATCTCCTTCATCTCGTGACTACTACCCACCATGGTATCGGGCAGTAATCCAGCATCCTCCAGTTCCATATCTGTATCCTCGAGACTGGATCGCATCAGGGATGAAGCTATCGCGTTATCGAGTTCATCAATATTGATTGGCTTGTGAATGTAATCACTGGCACCAAGTTGCATGGCTTTAATCGTACTGTTCATGTCGTGAAATGCGGTGATCATGATTATCGGAATATCAGGCAGCAGCTCTTTGAATTCGGGCAGGCCTTCAAGTCCGGTACGACCTGGCATATGAATATCAAGAATAATTAAATCCGGTTTTGTTTTACGTGCTGACTCAAGACCGTCATCTATATTGTAGGCAAGTTGCACATCAAATCCCTGACTGCGAAAGTGAAGTTGCAGTGTTCTGCAACTGGCTGTGTCATCATCGATAATCAGGAGATTGCTCATAATTTTTTACAGGGCTGATTCAATGGAGTCGGGTTCGGTTGAATTAACCTGCTCCATAGCAGTTGCCTTTGACTCTTCCAGAGGGCTAGTGGGCAATATTACAATTGCACATGTGCCACCTTCGTTCGTTGGTTGCAAATGAACATTGCCATGGTGTTGCGTGATAATACGCTTGACGATGGCCAGTCCAAGGCCGGTTCCTTTTGTGCGGGTAGTAAAGAACGGCTCGAATATTTGTTGTGCTTTTTCTGGTTCTATGCCATGTCCATTATCACAAATTTCAACACGTATTTTGGGACGATCATTGCCGAGCTCCAGACTCGCTGTGATAGAAATCCAGGGTGATTCGCCGACAAGTGATTCAGTTGCCTGTGCTGCATTGATGATCATGTTGCCAAATGCCTGGCGCAGTTTGCTGCTGTCTCCATGCAGGGTCGGCAGGCCAGGTTCACACCAGGGCCTGATTTCAATACCGTGATCTCTGATTTGTTTCTGGGCGAAAATGATGGCTGTATTGAGTAATTTGTCGATGCTAATCCATTCCGGTTTTAATGCTTCAGGACGTGAGTATGAAAGTAGATCCTCCAGAATCTCTTCCATGTAACCGACCTGCTGCAGTGCGATTTCTCTGAGTTCCTGTTCTTCATCGCCCCATTTATGGCCGGGTTTTTTGCCGAGTATCTGCAGTCCCATCTTTATTGACGACAACGGGTTACGCAAGTCATGAGCAATCATGCTGGCCATCTGTCCTGTGGCGGCCAGTGCCTTGCTGTTGGCTATTTCACGGTTTCTGTTATCTACTTCTGTTTCAAGTCGTTTGCGTTCAGTAATATCTTCTTTTACAGCCAGGTAGTGCGAAATATTGCCGTTGCTATCCCGGATTGCAGAGATACGGGCAGATTCCCAGTACAACTCGCCGTTTTTCTTTTTATTGTGAAATACACCGCGCCATTCTTTGCCATTAGAAATGGTGGACCATAGATCACTGTATTCATCATTGCTGGTTTCGCCTGACTTCAGAATACGGGGGTTCTTTCCCTTGATTTCATCGAAGCTGTAACCCGTCAGTTCTGTGAATTTAGGGTTTGCATATTCAATTTCGCCCTCGATATTTACAATCATGACGGTGGCAGGGCTTTGTTCTGCAGCTGAATACAGTTTGCGTAACATATCCTCGGTTTCACGTGCCTCGGTCACATCTTCGCCAATACAGGTTACGCCGATTACCTGTAAGTCAGCATTTTTTATCAGTGAATAATTCCACACCACCTGAATTTTTTCACCGTTGTGTTTCTGGATGGTGCTTTCATGCTGTGATGGTGAATTCCTGCTGGTTAGCAAGTTGTTAAATACTTCCAGGTTTTGAGTGCGTTGTTGCTGGGGGATAAAAAGTGAGAACCAGTCTGCACCGATAACATCTTTGTGTTGCCAGTCAGTTAGTTGTAGCAATGCATTATTGCAGAACTCTATTTTGTTCTCGGTGTTTATACTGACAGCCAGCAGGTCTATGTTTTCCAGTGTGTCCCTGAATCGTTTCTCAAATTCTATCTGTGACTCTGCAAGGTGATGTTTGATTCTTGATCGTGTAACTAGCACTGACCCTATCAGGATTAGGATGAACATGGTGCCGTACATAGGCAGATGCTGTCTGAACAGAGGGCCAACAGAAAGTTGTTCAGACGGTATAAACGAAACAGTTCGCCATGTCACGGGTCTGGCGTTTTTATTTTTATTGCTGGTCTTTTCCTGCTGGAAAGGCCGTATTGTAGTAAACGTGAACATGCCCTGGTGATTGATGAATTGCCCACTTTCACTGGCATGTATTTTTTTCCATGCTTCTGGATGGGCGGTGCCGAATGTTGCCTTTTTGTCGAACATGAAGCCCCATTCTTCCTTCCTGTCTGGACTGCTTAGCCAGTAGCCGTCATTGTCTAGCAGTGCGACATGATCAGCAATATTTGATGTGGCCTGCCTGAAGTTGTTGATTAATCGGTCGCCGAGATAATTCAGCAGTAAGACGCCTTTCTTTTTGCCTGTTGATTCATATACCGGTGTTCCAATCCGTAGCATTGATTTATAGGGGGATTGAATTCGACCCTGTTCAACATTCAGATCCAGTGGTGATATATAAATCTCGTCCTTAGCCAGTTGCCATGATTGTCGAAAGTAGTAACGCCGGCTTTTGTTCTGTAGTTTTTCAGATGCAACGACATGTGGATTTCCATCATTGTAATTTACACGCACAATCTCAGTGCCCGATTTGTCCAGAAGACGAATCTGGTCATAGAGAGCTTTCTGGCGACTTAATATCTGAAATTCAATTTCGAGTATGGTGCGTCCACGAGGATTACTCTCGTCAACAAGGCCCTGCAGCTCAATATTGTGCGCAAGGTACATCAGGTCTGAAACAATACCGTTCAGTTCTCTGACTATGGACGATTGTCCCAGTGATATATTAAGGCGTTCCGATGATTCCCGTTTAACTTCTTCGGATTTGGCCATAGTGTAAAAATGAGCGGCTCCGGTGGTTACAAGAAATAGAAAAGCGATAGTAAATACGACTATAAAGTCCCTGCTGGTGCATAACTGCAGGCAGGATTTAATCATGTCACGTGAAATTACCCGCATTGTATTATCAGGTGTTGTTTAACACGTTCAATGTAAACATGGTCGGTTTCGTTGGATTCGCGCGGCAACAGAAACAGAAGTTTTGCAGCTATGATGTAGGGCCTTCTGGATGCTTCTCCAGCTGGCCGGGTTTCAGAAATAATTTGCTGCAGATACACCAGCGCCTGATCAGGATCTTCACAGTAACGCGGTAATGTTACCTGTTGGGAGTACCAGCGCGCAGCAAAGGAGATTAATACCAACAACAGCACCACTGGCAGTATTACCTGTAACGGATTAAAGGGTCTTGAGTTATCAAGTTCACTGTTTGTCACTTTTTTTCCGTATCAGTTCTGAGGTTCCAGTTTTAGCTTATTCAGCGAATAAGTGGTTGACGACGATTGAATATTACGAAGAATATTTTCTGACGAAAGCATTGCGCAAACAAGCCTGTCACGTATTGAGATACCGCCACGGTAATTGGCTTCAAGATGCAGGCCAGGCAGTTGCGTCAGTAATTTCTTCAGTTGCTGCATGCGAGAATAATAATCGCCATGATATAGAGGTAACCCCTGTTGATGTCGGTTAATGCGTACCATTTCAGGTTCACCATGAATGCTGAGTAAGGGTGCCAGAGTTTTCATGGTTTCATTGATCAAACAATCATCGCTCAATTTTATAGCTTCAGGATTTTTTGCGCCGCCGAAATAGTTACTCAACAAGGTTTTGCCAGGGGGGGCATGATTGCTGAATAATGAACTCATCCACAAACAGCCATTCAATGATGTTTTACTGTTACTGCCACCCTTGCTCTGGGTCAGAAATCCATTGCCATCCAGTGGGTGTTTGATGGCTGTTTTATCGAACCCGGTGTGTGCTACAACCAGAGAGGCATACTTTATATCATCCAGTAGTTTTGCCAGTTCAGCACTATGAGCTGCAAGCAGGGTAGCCGCAATGTTTGCCGGCACACTCAGCACAACCTGTCTTGCATTAACTGAGCGTTCGCCGGCTGTCGTATCTGCGGTGACATGCCAGCCATTTTTGGTTTGTAATAAATTGGTCACTGTGTGACCGCCGCGAAAACAAACGCCATGATTGTATGCGAGTGATTTAACCAGTGTTGCCATGCCATCCTGAAAAGAGAAGGCTTCGGTTTCCGTGCCAGTTTTTCGTTTCAGGATGCGATGAACAAAAACACCCATGGCGATACTGCCATAGCGTTTTTCAAGGGCGACCAGGCGGGGCAGAATACTGCTGGCGTTGGCGAGTTCCGGATCTGATGCCAACGGCCCTGCTACGTAGGGTCCCATTGCCTTGTCGAGTACTTCGCGGCCTAGCCGTCGGATGATGAATTCACTCACTGTTTCATTGCTGGAACCGCCTTTTGGTATAAAAGGCTCTAGCATCATGCGCAACTTGCCGCGAGTACTCCACATACCGGAGGCCATCATCGGGCCCAGCTTCATCGGTAATTTATTCAGTTGGCCATGGTTAACAATGTAACGATGGCTGGTGTCAGCTCTTGGTTTCTTGCAATCATCCAGTCCGGATTCTGTAATAAACCGGTTTACCTCCGGGCGGAAATTCAGCACCATGGCAGCAGCCTGTTCGGTCAGGTAACCATCGCGATTATCACTCTGGATTTTGCCGCCAGGGTGGTCTTCCTTTTCCCAGACTTCGACACAGGCGTCTTCGCGTGTCAGCCGTTGTGCGATTGACAGGCCGGAAATGCCGCCGCCGATGATGAGGACATCTAGCTCGCTCATACGCTGGGTCTCCGTGGCGTATTGTTGCCGAAACGCCGTGATGTCAGTGCCGAAAGATGTTTGGTTGTGACTTCGTATTCGCCCAGTTCAGCAACGTAGGCTTCGGCACGTTTTTTGATCATTTTGCGTAGAAACTGCGGTATTTTGCCTAACCGTTTTTCGGCTTGCTGGCTCCAGTAAATCCCGGCAGCGGCAGTTTCGATATAGGGTTCGATAACGGCGCCGCCTTGCGGAACATAAGTGCACCACGGGTCAGCGTCCATCAGGTCATTTCCGGCCGCAACCGGTCGTGCCCGGCAACCGCCGCATAATTGTCGGTATTCACATTTGCCGCAGGCGCCGTTCAGTTCTGGTTTGCGTAACCTCAGGAAATCTTGCGCATGATTCCAGGTATCAGTAAATGATGTTTGCCGTATGCTGCCAACTTCATCTTCGATATAGGGGCAGGCAGTAATACCGCCTTCCGGGGTAACGCGGCAGTAATGAGTACCGGCAATGCAGCCATCACCTTCCTGTCCGCTGATACGGTTGAGCAGGGAATCGGGATCCTTCTGCAAAGCAACACGTTTAAAGTGAGGCGCACATCGAGGCCGGATGATCAGATCGGGAGTGTGTTTTTGTGCTTCTATAATTTCTGCCAGTACCTGTTCGTATCGCTCAGGTTTAATGTCAGTAAACGATTCTCCACGACCGGTGCAGACCAGAAAAAAGATATTCAGTACCCGGGCACCACTGCTGCGGGCAAAGTCGATCATGGCTGCTAGTTCGTCGGCGTTGTTGTCGGTGACTGTAAAATGAATCTGGAAACTCAGTTGCTGTTGACGGCATTGTTCAATGCCTGCCATGGTTTTTTCCCATGCGCCGGTTTGACCTCGAAAGTTGTCGTGTTTTTTAGCATCCAGGGAATCGACGCTGATACCGGCACCGAGCAAACCCGATTGTTTTAGCGAAGCCACGCGCCGTTCGGTCAGCATCATGCCGTTGGTGCCGACCACCATGGCCAGCCCGAGTTGTGTGCCGTGCGAGATAATGTCTTCAAGGTCACGCCTGACTAGCGGTTCGCCGCCGGTTAACACCACCATGGTGCCATCACCGCAATCAACCACTTCATCTAAAAGATGACAGACTTCTTCGGTCGTCAGTTCATTGTCATTGCCATGATGCAAGGTGTCCGCATCCAGATAACAATGTGCGCAGGCGAGATTGCAGCGTCGGGTCAGGTTTATGGCGAGTAAGAGCAGGTCGTTCATTTTAAAAGACAGTGAAAAGTGAAAAATGAAAAGTGAAAAATGGAAAGACCAACTGTCATCTCGACCAGAGGGAGAGATATTGTTCTACAGCAGTATAAGATCTGCTCCCTCTGGTCGAGATGACGAAGAAACAAGCCAGAGTTACTGTGAAAAAATGAAAAATAAAAAAACAATAGAGCCATCACCAGCACAGCACCTTTTTGTTTGGCGTGCATTTTTCACTTTTCATTTTTCACTTTTCACTTTGTTATTGCGTGGATCATCTGGATCCAGGTGAAAAACACCGCGTTCTGCCCAGATATTTTTAACCGCTTCAACGGCGATTTCGGTAACGCGTGGCAACTTGTTTCGTTTGGCCCAGCCTTCAATTTCCTGCTGCAGCATACCTCGCACCACATCCGGCGCACTGGCGATGCGGGCACGTGCCGAGTCATCCCAGGGCAGGGTTTCATCGGTGGCTTTAGAGCCGGCGGAAAACGTGGTGAGTACTGACTGGATGAAATCCCGGCCAATTTCAGTCATGCCTTTCTGGCTGGCAATGGTTTCTGCAGCCGTTACCGTCATGTCCCGGCAATAACCCTGCGGGATGTTTTGCAGTTGTTGGCGCGCTTCTTCAGTCCAGAGTGGATTGGCGGCAGGCGCTGGCTGATCGGTTTCTGTTTTGCCCTCTGCAGTACCAGCCCCGAAGCCGGCAAACGGACATTTGCTGACTTTTCCGTTGTTAGCTATTTTGGCTTTACCCTCAACACCAAGCTGCGCCTCCATGGCTTTGCGTGCAGCTGCCAGCCCGGCTTCAGCTGTTTCCAGGTAGATTTGTGTGTGGCCGTTGTTGTGAGCGTATTCTTCAATGCGTTTTTTCGACATTTCACGCATGAAACCTTCCGGGGCTTGCATCAGACGCGCCAATGCAGGTGCCGTCCAGTGCAGCGGTGTATCGATTATAGGTGCCGAGCTTGCTGAAGATTGTGACGCTTCATCAACAAAGGCTTCGATATGCGCCGGTTCAACGCTAAAAGTGCTGGCCGCCCGTGCTTTTTTCTCTGCACGCATTTTCAGGTTATTACGCAGAGTGATGTCCTCGATGCTATCGAGCATGGCCTGTGCAGCCGCGCTCCATTGCATAGGCTGATCGGTGACACGAGTTTTGTTTTGTGTGTCGTCGAAGTTATCCACGATTTCCTGCATCAACTCTTCAGCGCGGTTGGGCATCAGTTGTGCCGTGGCTTCATCAACGATGCGTTCAGTGATGACTGTATGGCCGCGTTCCTGTGCATAACGCAGTATTGCCATGCGTGCCATGTTCTGCACAAAGTCCGGTGCTTTGGCGAGGCTTTTTTCTGCTTCGTGTGTCCACGAGATGGTGGCTTCGGCCAGTACATCAATGCGTGGCTGGAATTTGCGCTGACTGAGCAGTACGCAGCAACCAACATTGCGCATCAGGTTTTCTGCATTACCGCCGATATCCAGTTCATCGTCAGCATGAATACCCAGCTTGCCAATGACCAGTAACGAGGGATCAAGCTTGCGCACATACTGTTCAACGGCATCGTGTGCCTTGCCATCGAGTAACTGGGTGTGGATTTCGATGTCGTATTCATCGGCGATGGATTGGGCAACCATCAGGTGGCCTTCATAAATTTTTGCCAGTCCCGAGTCGATGATTTCTTCGTGCAGTTTTTCCTGCTCCTTGAAACGGAACACCTTGCCGGCTTCTTCGGAGAGTACGCCGGCAATGCGATTGAAGGCGACGTAGTGATAATAGGGATCGAATGCCGAGATGACATGTAGTGGAACCTGCCATTCCTGTGCTAATGACATGGCCGTCAGCAGCCCACCAAATGCACGTTTAGAGCCATCAATGGCGGCAACAATCGGGCCGCTGCTTAAATCACGTTGCGGGTTTTTGATAACCAGGCTGTCGATATCAGCACGCCTGACGACCCGGTCACAAACTGTGCCGATACGGCTGCCCTTGATAGCACCAAGGCCAACTGCACCGATGACCAGCAGATCATAGTTGCCGTTGTTGGTTTCATTGGTCAATGCGCGGTAGTTTTTACCCTCCAGCGGTCGGCCACTGTAGTGGACTTTATTTTCATTACAGACGCGTTCTACCTGATCCAGGTAGGAGTCGGTGATGATCGAAAGGCCGCGTGTTATCAAGCTGTCATGAATGTCGCGCTGACGTTCCAGTTCATTTTCTTCACGGAACTGTTCGGGTAAACCACCTTCCATTTGCCGGAAACGGAGGTCATGCATCTTTGCCGCATAGGCATGTGTGGCAGTTATGCTGGCATTCCACACGCCCGCAATTGCAACAGCTTCCACAATACCCCGGTTGGAATGATCTGAAGCATCGGCTGCCAGCAGGATATTCTGATAAACCGGTAGTGCCGGTGCCTTAGTACTGGCAGGTGTTGCTGCAGCTTTGCTCTGTGCGCTCATGTTCCCTTTACCTTTGCCTTAATAGAGTTTAGTGAAGCAGCCAGTAACCAACCAGATAGGTGATTACGATCAGATTCATTGCACCACCTGCGAGTACAAAAATATCAAAACCGTTAAAACGGTTAAGGATTCGATTTTGTTTCGGACGTGCGGTCATAGTTGTTCAGCAAATGCTGTGGCTTAAATCGATATAATTTTGGCCACAGAGGCACAGAGAACACAGAGAATTCACTGATTGTGTTACCTCGACGAAAGGAGATTTCCCCCGTTGGTCAAAGTGACACGATTTTTTTTCACTGTTAGTAACCATTACAAATCCTCTGTGTTCTCTGTGCCTCTGTGGCAAGTAATGTTTATTAATCACTGTGGGTGTAATACCCCGTGGCTTGCCACGTAATCTGTAGGTGCGAATTTATTCGCACAAAACGACCAGATAGTGACACCATAACCTTTGTGCGAATAAATTATTCGGCATGTCCTTATG
>QIHT01000091.1 GCA_003229115.1 Gammaproteobacteria bacterium
TCATGATATTTACCGGCTGGAAAATGATTGCCGGTCTTGGTCATGTCATCCATCACGGTCCTTATGCATTAATGCTAGCGATATTATGTGGTGCACTTGTTTATGAGATAGGAATTTTTGAAGGTTTATTAATCGCAATGGCAGCACACGGGATCGTTCACTTTCTGGTTTATAACAAAAATGACAAGATACCAGGCAGGGCCATTATCAAAAGATATATTGATAAGATTAAGAAACAAAGTAAAAACGCGACAGATTAACTCTGGTATTTTACTCTGAAAATCATCATCCCCATCACCTTTTCATGTTATGCAAAACGTTAGAGCCAACCTATTAGGGTGTATTTAATGAGTACTAAAAACACTTCAAACAATTACGGTTCAATAGCAAAATGGTTGCATTGGATAACGGCAGCACTATTCTTAGGATCTTATATTAGTGTTTATTATCGACATTGGTTTACGGAAGAGAAGACTCCTGAGAATTGGACTGCTCTTCAGCTCCACTTATCCATTGGGATTACCTTAGCCGTTGTTGTAGCACTTCGAATTATCTGGCGTATTACCAATCGCGTGCCCGATTTAGAACCAGGTACGAGGCTGGAACACCTGGCTGCGCATGCAGGCCATTATGCTTTATATGCCATCATGATAATCATGCCCATTACCGGGTATGTGGGTACTGGGGTGAATACGGAATATTTCTTCATGTTCGATATACCGAAATTTGAGAGTACACAGTTATTCGTCTCTTTAGTTAGTAACGGACTTGGTATCACGTTCAAAGAATTTGAAGAACCTATAGACTTTATCCATAAGAATATACTAGGGGCATGGCTGGTATGGCTTCTGATATTGGGTCACGTTTCAGCTGCTTTGTATCATCACTTCGGTAAAAAAGACAGGACACTACAAAAAATGACAACAAACAAGAGTAGGGGTAAAAGGTGACGGAGGGATTTAAAATCAACCAATTATTGGTCAATAAATAATCCCTTTGCCACCTTTCCTCTAACTCCCTCACCTCTCCCAGAGGTAGAGGGAGTTTGCAAATAAAAAGGGGGGGGGTGCTTCAGCAATGTATCTGACCCGGATTTTCAATATTCGCTATGTCACCTTTTTTCACTTTTAGCCATCCCTCGTCCTTCTATCAATCCTTTTTTTCCTTCAAGTTCTTTTACCAGAAAATCTCTAAAAATTCGCACTCTCGCCGTTGTTCTCAAATCCACATGAGATAACACCCATAATGACACACCCTGTTCTACATGATGCACTGGAATACGATGAAGCTTCGGGTCTGGGTCACCGAGCAAGCAGGCCAACCATGCAATGCCTACCCCTTCATGTGCCATCGCCAACATGACGGGAAAGGATGTCGCACGATAAATGCGCTGTGTATTTTGAAAGTTTTTTTCTATCCATGATGGACGGGTGTGTCCATCGCCCACCCACGTAATACAGGGTATGTCTTCTGCGCCCGGATCATTGGCAGCACGTTCTTTTAGCACTTGCGTTCCATAAGCCTCAAAAGCAATTTTTGCAATACGCTTACCCACCAAATTCGGCGGTGGATTATTTGTGCCACGCAATGCAATATCGGCTTCCCGTGAGGCCAGGTCAAGCTCAGTTGCTGTAGCGACCAGTTCCAGATTTATTTCAGGGTAGCGTTGAATAAATTTCCCAATAGCAGGCATTATTAAATGATCAAAACAATGATCCGGTGCGGTAACACGTAATAAGCCGCTCAATTCATGACTGTCCGCTAAAATTTTACGCTCGATATTGTTTGCATCTTCAGCCATCGACTCGGCATACGTGACAATGCTTTCTCCTGCTGGCGTGAGCACCCAGCCATTATTTAAACGCTCAAATAGATGCTTTCCCAATTGCTCTTCTAACGCTGAAATCCGACGATAAACTGTGGTGTGGTTAATGCCTAGTTGTGCTGCCGCCCGAGGTGCTGACCCAGATTGCACCACTTCTAAGAAATGGCGAACATCATCCCAGTTCAATCTGTGCATTTATGCAAATCCTCACTGCATATTACGTATTGTATTAGCTTTATTGCATACCTTATATTGTCTATAAGAAATATTCAAACAAATTGTTGAGGTTTATATTGATGAAAACCGTACTTGTTACTGGTGCGACAGGCTTTTTAGGTAGCCATGTTCTTGAGTCACTGATGCCTTATGAAGACATTACACTTATCGCAGCTTGCCGTAATTCAACTAAACTTCTGCCCGATTTCAAGGGAGAAGTTAGGCAGGGTGACTTAACTGACGATGCCTACGTAAAACAACTTGTAAAAGGGGTCGATATAATTTGCCACACAGCGGCGTGGACCAGCCTGTGGTCACATAGAAAAGATGAGCAACGTTATTACCGTAAACCAACAAAAGCGCTAATTGATTCCGCCATTGATGCGGGTGTCGAGCGTTTTATTTTCGATAGCAGTGTTGTTGTACCAGGGCCACATCGTGATGGAACTCCCATCGACGATAATGAACCTGCAAAGCACCCTAGACTCTGGCCGCATATGGATATCGTGGTCGATATTGAAAACTACATGCGTGCACAGTCAGAACGGGGAACGACAATGATCTCGTTACGTTGTGGTCACTTTGTGGGTGTACGTTTTAATCTCGGTTTTCTGTCGCTGGTATTACCCAGACTAAAAACCCACATGGTGCCCTGGGTAGGTGGCGGAAAAGCGCGTGTACCTTTAGTCGACGGTAGAGATATTGGCAACGCCTACGCATTATCCGCAACCGTAAATGGATTAGAAGGTTTTGAGTCATTCAATATCTGCGGACCAGCATTTCCGACCATGCGTGAAGTTGTCAATTTTCTTCACACAGAAGTAGGTGTACCACGACCACACTTCGGTGTACCGCTAATGGGCGCGTATGTGTTTGGCTGGTTGATGGAAACAATAAACCCAATATTACCAGGCGATCCATTTCTAACCCGAGGGATTGTTTATTTAGGTGAGGATTGGTATGCACCAGGTAAGCTAGCTAAAGAACGTTTGGGTTATGAGCCAAAAATTGACTGGAAAACGGCCATCCGCCGCCAACTTAAAGACATGGAACGTCAGGGATACCCTCGTACATCGCTTGTTGATGGGACTCGTTGGTGGGCCCGGTAATACCTACACGTAATAAATACCAGATTAACAGGTTTAAATCGAGAACTTTATTTTTAACACCTGAGGTAACTAGTACGATTTTTTCACCCAATAGACTAAAAAGCATTGTTTTTGTCTTTCCGCTTTTATAGGCAACTGTTGCTATTGGGTTTATATCAATCAAAATTTTTAATTGAAATGAATCTGGAGATAAATAATATGAATATAGCTTACTGGTGCGTACTTGCCGCCATTTTAATACCCTACGGCCTTGTGTTAATAGCCAGATTTCCTGGAACCACATTAGAAAGCAATTTAATTCCACGTATATCAGCTGATTCTATATCAGGTTATCAACAAAGGTTCTACTGGGCCCACCTTAACGGTTTGGAAGCTATTCCATCATTTGCTGCTGCCATCATCATCGCGCACATGATCAATACACCACAAGAAACCATTAATACTCTAGCTATGTCATTTATCGGCTTTCGCGTTGCACATGCTGTTGCCTATGTTTCAAATTTAGGTGTTCTGCGTTCTGTCATGTGGGCCGGAGGTATGGCTTGTGTGGTAAGTTTATTTTTCTCAGTCAGTTAGTGCCAGTTACATCTAACATCTACTAAAAACTGAGGTGTTTAACAAGAGGCTGTAAATAGGGTTAAAGTAGTAAACGGTGAGTACAAAAGGTGGTGGAGGGTAACACGTCATTGCGAGCGGTAGCGCGGCAATCTCTTTTAATCGACCGCGCTATCGACAGGAGATTGCTTCGTACCTCGCAATGACAAAATTGCTATTTTTTCGCTTAAATAAGCGACATTAGTGGCGGAGGGGTTTAAAAGTGACCAATGATCGGTCAATAAATAATCCCTCCGCCACCTTTTCTTGCTTTTTTACTCTGCTCCCAATTAACTTTATAAACTATCAAGCATCACTAGTGCATGAGAAGATGCGAGAAGTTGCATAATTGCAGCGCCCGAGAAACATAGAGAGGTTCACTCTGAACTTGCATTAGTTTAACCCAAATTCATGCAATCATTAAAAACCTATTGGAATAATATTTCCAGAAAAACAAGAGGATTTGACGAACATGTCTAAAAGAAAATTTTGCGCTGCACTTATCGTTTTGGCTCTATGTTCATTCACGATTGGTGCTATCGAATTAATACAATACATAGACTTCAAGGATAACGCCAGAACTGCTAATGCCACACTGGCGACAGATGATCCGAAACCTAAAGACACAATGGTTATTAGTGGGATGCAGCTACATCAGTATCCTTTGACGTTTACTTCTGACAGGGGGGCTGAGATTTACGTAACCCCTTATGTTCCGGCGCATTTGAAAGACAGGCTATTAGATGGCAAAACTATTGAGATTACGTATTTATCTAACGACCGTAAAAGAATTACTTTTTCACCCGGCGAAATTTCTAACGGGACTATATGGTTTGCTCCTGGTGCAGTTTTTAGTATCGTATCCATACTGGCATTACGCTTATTCCGTGCAGAAAAAACATAACCACCGCTTTTTCCTAGCTCCCTGAGCTTCCTTAAGAGAGCACAGGAACAACAATAGCTGGCCTGTTCGCTATGATCTCTTATTTTCCTGATCAGGTAATTTCGGTTACATCTCGCAGATCACCAATCTAACCGTAGATGTTTTCATATATCTACACAATGCAAATTGCACTCCTGTATAAGGGGTAACCCTATATTGCATAGGGGGCATCCCCATTGTTCAAAGACTTTATAAAGTGATGAAATGCCACGCTCAGTTCGCCGTTTTTGTATGACATGGAATGGAAGGCATGGAGTTGCATCTCATCTCTCTCGCTCTAACACCCGGCTTAATAATTACAATTTGTACTTCTGTATTTAACAGGTTGTCTAGCATGACTGGAATAACTGGATAAATAAAAACACTTAAATATTCATTAACGAGGGAAGATAAAAATGAAGCAAAACACAAGCTATAACAAGATGTCGATGATTCGACTTGCAGTCGTAACCAGCAGCCTGTTACTCGGCATGAGCAACGTTGCTCTGGCACACGATGACGATGATGCAGATGACAACATATTGAGAGCCATAGTCAGCCCGCCTGTTGTATCCAACGGCCTGGTTGCTGGTGAGCCCACCGAACTTATTGGCGTACTGGCTATTGAGGATGTATCTCCTGGCCTTGCCATGGATCCTGAAAACAAGGGTTTTCAGATTCCTGCCGGTGGTTATATGGAAGTCGAAGTCGGTGGCACATTCGAACGTAACGGTGTTGATAACGCCAAGGCGTTCCGCGCTATTAACAGCAATGCCAACTTTGTTCTGGTGACCGGTTTGCCACAGGCACCGATCACTGTTCCAGCTGGTGATGGTGTACAGCACGGTAATTACACCATTTCTGACGATGGCAATAAAATCATTACCATTACGCCCAATGGCGGCAAAGGTAAAAATGGACTGGAAGGCAAACGCGCTAAAAAAATCGGCGTAAAAGTGGTTCATATTCGCCCAAGACCCAATACTGACGAAAGCACCTCTCCTTTCACCAATGGCCCTGCTGGCACTATCGGCACACTGGCCGTTCGCATTTACAAAGCCCATGGCAAAATCGATAAAAAAGGTTCAGCTTCGGTAACCTTCCCTGCTTCTGTCGGGCAAGTTGTTGGTCCAACCAATGTTGGTCTGGCGACAGGTGGCCAGGGTAGTCCCGCTACGACAACAGCAGAGCTGGTAGAGTCTGTTAATTTCCAGTACGTGGCTCCGGGCACAGAGTTAACCAACACGGTTAAAGGCGCGAGCTTCTCGGCAGGCGCACCTTACGCACCACGTTTCCTGTTGTTCGACAGCCTGTCTAACCAGCCGGATTCTTTTATCCCGCAGAAAGGTATCGCTGGTGTCGGTTACATCCTGACTTCGGATCCAACGTTTGCACACATGGTTCAGGACACGAACTTCAATGGCGTCCCTGATGGTGGTGATACCATCATTGGCCATACCACCATCAGTGGTCCAGCAGGTTCAAATCCTTCCATTCTGCCAGGCGATGCTCTGACTTCTTCAGGCGATGGCATTACCGGACCGAACGGCAGTGTTTACAACGTGGCAGTACGCATTGGTGATGCACCGGGTGTTTACAAAATTACTGCCATTCTTATAGAGGGCAATGTAGCGATAACGACCATTATTGCCGAAACAGATGATGATGACGATGATGATGACGATGACGACGATAAAGACCATTAATTTTTGTTGTTAAATCGTATTTAGGAAGAGCCCTGTTCGCAGGGCTCTTTTTTTGGCTGCGTTCTTTCCGGGAGCACAATGCTTTATGATAGATTAAAGAGGGCTAAAGCAATCGTTTGCCGTAGAGTCCGAAATCTCAATACCATACTCTTCAACCAGTGGCAGACATAGTACCTCGAACTCTTGCATTGTAGAGCTAAAAGGCATTAACCCAAATTATTGATAGAAATCAGGTGGAGCCAGCCCAAATCTGTGATTAAATCGGATCTGGCATCAAAAAAACAGTTCTAGATGCAGGCTACACGGTAAAACAGGTTTGAAATCAATACGTCGATATCTGGTAATCATTCTGCTGGCAGCAATCACTCTGATTAACTTCCTTGCCGCGGTACAGGGCTACCGTGCCGGCATGAAACAAGCTGAAATTTCATTTGATAAGCAGCTGGTTAATGTTGCACATATCATTGCAAGTATAGATATTTTTGAACACAGGGAGATGCTCGCACTTAGCACCGAAACCCTGGCCTTTCAGGTATGGTCATCCTCACAGGAATTACTGGAACGCACCAGCAGCACGCCCATGAGTCCGATTGTGCGCTTTGAACCGGGTTTTAATTACGCCAATTTCAGCAACTACCGCTGGCGCACTTTCAGCCTGCACGACGATCATCATAATCGCTGGATTCTGGTTGCTCACCGAATGGATAGTCGTTATGCGATGGCGGATAGCATCATCGTTGAGTCGATACTACCTATTGCTATCGGCATCCCGGTTGCCGGGATAATTATCTGGTTTTTTGTCGGTAGTGGTTTGTCACCGCTTTATCGTTTAGCTAAACAATTACAACATAAACGAGCAGAAGATTTATCGCCTCTTGAGCTGACCAACCCACCACAGGAACTCAACCAGATATTGCAATCCACTAACCAGTTGTTTAACCGAATTTCGGATCTGGTGGCTCGCGAAAAACGTTTCGCGTCGGATGCTGCCCATGAACTGCGCACGCCGATTAGTATTCTTAAAATTCATTTGCATAACCTGCAGCATGATAATCCGGAAATAAAAAAACAATCGGGTGATTTTCAGCTGGGTATCGAGCGGCTCGAACATCTGATTGACCAGATTCTGGCTTTGTACCGATGCACACCCGACCAGTATGTTGCTAATTTTGAAATTATTGATTTATATAAAATCGCGCAGAACACGATTGCTCAACACTATCACCCGCTTGAACTTCGGCATCAGTCGATTGAATTACTCGGTGACCCCATACAGATTAATGCCAACTCTTTTGCAATAGAAACCCTGATACAGAACCTGCTGGGCAATGCCAGTAAATATTCACCTGAAGGTAGTGAAATTCGTATTACAGTAGGCAACAAGGCTGGTTGTCCATTTATTTGTGTCGAGGATTCAGGGCCCGGTATAGCAGAAGAAGAACGTTCGAAGGTTTTTGAAAGGTTCTATAGAATACCGGAGGAGGATGAAGCCAGACCGACCATTGGTTGCGGCCTTGGTCTGGCAATTGTAAATAACATTGCACAACAACATAACGCGGAAATCAATCTGGATGCATCATCATTTTCTACAGGCCTCGCGGTGACTGTTACATTTCTGGGAATTGATGAACAGTGAGCATTAGAATCAGAAAATTTATTTTTTTGAAGCTGCTCTGGCTTGCATATATCAGCCCTGTCTCTGCAACGCCAGAATTCAAAATCGAGATCAAAAATCACCTGTTTTATCCTGCTGAACTAACGGTTCCATCTAACACCAAGATAAAACTACGCATATTCAATCGGGATTCAACACCCGAAGAATTTGAAAGTTATGAATTAAACCGTGAAAAAGTCATTATGGGAAACAGTCAAACTGTGATTTTTATCGGCCCGTTAAAACCAGGCGAGTACCCCTACTTCGGCGAATTTCATCCTAAAACAGCACAGGGGAAAATCATTGCGAAATAAAATTTACAGGAATTCGCTATGTTACTGAGCTCTGTCGTCATCATTCTGCGTGAAGTGCTCGAAGGTTCGCTGCTGATGAGTGTGCTACTGGCTTTATCATGGCATCGCGGCCTGCATTTACGATGGTCGTGGATTGCACTTCTGTTCGGTTTTCTCGGTGCTTTTTTGTATGCATCTGAATTTGAAAAAGTTTCAATGTGGTTTGATTATGTTGGCCAGGAAATAGTTAATGCCAGTTTGCATGTGGTTATCGTTTTATTTTTGACAGGCTTTGCCTTGCTGGATCAAATAGTCGAAAAAGGTTACACGAAAACAAAAATTATTTTCATGGCCGTCGCAGCCTCACTAACTATTGTACGTGAAGGCTCGGAAATTCTACTGTATCTTTCAGGATTTCTTAATAACAATGACATCCTGCCTTCAGCAATACTGGGCGGAATAATTGGTGCAGGTATTGGTTTAAGTGTCGGCGCTCTGCTGTACTATTCATTAACTTACCTCATCCCTGCTTATGCCAGAAAAGTAGCTTATATAATGCTGGCCCTTTTTGCTGCCGGCATGCTGTCACATGCAGTAACAATGCTTACACAGGCAGACTGGCTACCTTCCTACCATGTGCTATGGGATACCTCTTCGTGGTTAGAAGAAAATTCACTATTGGGTCAGTTGCTTTATGCAATTATGGGCTACGAAGCCACACCAACCGCAACTCAACTAGCAGCATATATTACCGGCATCCTGTTATTACTGGTACTGCCCAAACTAGTCAATAAATTTGTTGGTCTATATGCAAAAAACAAATAACTATTTAAGAGCGATAGCCAGCAACATTATTGTACTGGTTATTTTTTCAGCAAATTTACTACTTACATCAAACGCTATTGCTGATGGAATAACTATCGACAAGGTTTATCATCCCTATGTGCAGCCACTCGAACGTGAATTAGAATTTCGCTGGCTTAATTATGACGATGATAAATCCAGTAACAACCAGGCCTATCGACTTGGTTTAGGGAAATCGTTTGCCACGAACTGGTTTGCAGAAGCCTATATCATTGGTGAAAAAAATAATATTAATAATGATTCAACAATCAGCGCTTACGAACTGGAAGCCATATGGCAACTGACTGAACAGGGCGAATACAGTGCTGACTGGGGATTGTTGTTTGAAATTGAAAGGCAGACCGATCAATCCATCTGGGAAGGATCTACCACTCTGCTTATTGAACGGGAGTGGGGTCGTACTATTGGAACCGCTAACTTAACACTGGGTGTCGAAGCTGGGAGTGATATTGACAGCGAGCTGGAAACTGCTGCAGCTATGCAGGTACGGTATCGTTATTCACGCGCACTGGAACCTGCACTGGAACTCTATGTGTCATCATCTACGCTAGGCTTAGGCCCGGTTTTAATGGGTGAAAATCGATTCGGAAATCGAAAAAAACTACATTGGGAATTCGGGATTATTGCCGGCCTGTCTGACAAAACACCTAACGCGACACTGAGAGCATTAGCAGAATATGAGTTTTAGTTACTGGCTGAAGCCTGCCCTGTCATTTGATCAACGCATTTTCTATTCAGCTGACGTGAATCCGGCCAGCATAAACGCTGCATGACATTGGACAGCGAATCAAAATCTGTGTAGACCTCGTTACGCTCGGTGTCCAGATAATCCAGCGGTGTGTGCATGGCTATCACCAGCAAAACTGTGGATGTGTCGATCATGCCAATACTCCATCGTAGTTGTAGAGGGTATTTGATGATTTAGACAGTTTCCAATAAATTAACCTTCTGTCTTGTACTAAGTATAGGAAAAATGACTTGAGATACCGGTTTTAGGCCGTTTTCGGGCACAGGCGGTAGAAAATTCGGGATGAGATGACAGCCTCGATCCAGCCTTTCGCAAGACCTGTTCTGGATCAACCCATCGTTTCGATAAATTCCAGCGCATTGCCATCAACATCGCGACAAAATAAGGCTTTTCGGCCTGATTTGCTCAAGCTAAAGCCTATGCCTGCCTGTTCTAGCGATGCCTGCAGTAAACCCAGGCTGGTTACAGATAAGGCCAGGTGGCGGTCTCGCCCACCGTGTTCCGGCCTGTCAGTGACGGCATCGGGGTTGGGCAACTCCAGCAAATGGATCTGGGCATCGCCAACACTAAGCCATGCTCCAGGATAACCCAGATCAGGCCGACTCTTATCCTGTTCAAGGCCGAGTATGCCGATATAAAACGCCAACGCCTGCTCAGTATCCTGAACAATCATGCTGGCATGGTGGATGGCACCAATAAGATTTTCTGCCAAAACTTTACCTCCTGTTCTAATAACTCGTGATTAATTAAAACCCCGAGGCATTGCTGTATGTATTACGTGATTCATTGATGAATTAGATGCAGGCCTGCATAAGGGTCGTTGCAGGCATGAACATACTGCCGGAAATCGTCGGCAACGACAAAACCTTATCCCGGCCAACGCTGGCGCAGGTTTTCTGCCATCACGAACAGTGATAGATTAAGCCAGCGCCTGCTCGGCATCCTGAACAATCAAACTGACATGGTGAATTGCGGCAAAAGGCTATCTGACAAAGTTCTCTGCTTCGTTTAGGTTATACTGTGCGCCGCCCTGATGGTGGCGAGTCACACGGGCAAAAAAACCAATTTTCAAGCACATGAATCCTGATCTCGACAAACTTCAAGCCTATCCTTTTGAGCGGCTGGCTGCTTTGAAAGCGGATACCAGCCCCCCCGAGGACCTGGCACACATTGCACTTTCTATTGGAGAGCCGAGACACCCGGCACCGGAAGTGGTGCTTGAGACATTACGCGCCAATCTCGAGATAACCAACAAATACCCTTTAACCAAAGGCGACCCTGAACTACGCCAGAGTGTTGCCGACTGGCTGAAACAGCGTTTTTCATTACCGCCTGACTCAATCAATATCGATGATCATATCATCCCGGTCAATGGTACCCGTGAAGCTCTTTTCGCCTTCGCGCAGGCCATGGTTTCAAGAGTGGATGATGCACTGGTCATGATGCCCAATCCGTTTTACCAGATTTATGAAGGTGCAGCTTTGCTGGCCGGGGCGAAACCGTTCTACTACAGCACCCCACGTGAGAATAATTATCTGCCGGACTTTGACTCAATAGCCGATAAAACCTGGCAACAATGCCAGCTGATTTACATCTGCACACCGGGAAACCCGACAGGTTCGGTATTGTCAGAGGCAGAGCTGGCCAGGCTAATAAAAAAATCCCTTAAATATGATTTTATTATTGCCTCTGACGAATGTTATTCAGAAATTTATTTTGGCGATACCGCGCCGCCGGGTTTGCTACAGACAGCGGCCAAAAACGGCAATACAGACTACAAAAATTGCGTGGTATTTCACAGCCTTTCCAAACGATCCAACCTGCCGGGCATGCGTTCCGGTTTTGTCGCTGGTGACAAAGACCTGATAAAATCCTTCCTGCTGTATAGAACCTATCACGGCAGCGCCATGCCACCGGCACATCAGGTCGCCAGTGTGACAGCATGGGACGATGAAGAACATGTCAAACAGAACCGCGCACTTTACAGGGAAAAATTTGATGCCGTTCTGGACATACTGTCGCCAGTTAGCGAAGCTCGACAGCCGGATGCCGGTTTTTATATCTGGCTGCATACCGAAATGGCCGATACTGAATTTGCGAAACAATTATTCGACCAGCAAAACGTGACCGTTTTACCCGGCAGTTACCTGTCACGAGAAATCGATGGAGATAACCCCGGCAATCATCATGTACGCATGGCACTAGTCGCACCCGTAAATGAATGTATAGAAGCGGCCAACAGAATTAAAATATTTATTGAAACTTTGAATTAACCAACGAATAAAAAAACATTTCGGGAGAGCAAAATGAGTGAATTACAACAGATAATCGAAGAAGCCTTCGAACGCCGCGCCGACATCACACCGCGCAATGCTGAGACACATATTTCTGACGCCGTCGAGCAGGTTATCGCCATGCTGGACTCCGGTGAAACACGTGTCGCAGAAAAAAAAGACGGTGAATGGGTCGTCAACGAGTGGTTAAAGAAAGCCGTGCTTCTGTCTTTCCGCATAAACGATAACGAATTCATCAAGGGCGGCTTTACCAATTACTACGACAAGGTCAATTCCAAATTTGCCGATCACAACATCCGTGAGTTTCGCGACTCCGGGGTACGTGTTGTGCCACCGGCCACCGCTCGCTTTGGTTCGTACCTTGCGCCCAGCGTTGTGCTCATGCCCTCTTACGTCAACATCGGCGCTTATGTAGATTCCGGCACCATGGTTGATACCTGGGCAACCGTCGGCTCGTGCGCACAAATCGGTAAAAACGTTCATCTCTCAGGTGGCGTTGGCATCGGCGGTGTTCTCGAACCTCTGCAGGCCGCACCAACGATTATCGAAGACAACTGCTTCATCGGTGCACGCTCTGAAGTGGTTGAAGGCGTTATCGTTGAAGAAGGTTCCGTAATTTCCATGGGCGTCTACATCGGCCAGAGCACCAAGATATTCAACCGCGAAACCGGTGAAATAAGCTACGGCCGAATTCCTGCCGGTTCAGTCGTTGTTTCAGGCAACTTGCCATCGAAAGATGGCAGCTACAGCCTTTACTGTGCGGTTATTGTTAAGCAGGTTGATGAAAAAACCCGCGGCAAGGTTGGTTTGAACGAACTGTTACGCGATATTGACTGACTTTTTTCACCACAGAGGCACAGAGTACACAGAGGAAAAACTATTTTTGTAGTTGTTATTCCCGTTTAAAAAACAAGTAAAGGTTTTCTCTGTGTACTCTGTGTACTCTGTGTACTCTGTGTACTCTGTGTACTCTGTGCCTCTGTGGTGAAAGCTTTTAAGGTTTTAAAAAAAATGATAAAAATGTACGGCATCCCCAACTGCAACACCATCAAAAAAGCCCGTAAGTGGCTTGAGGATAATTCTGTAGATTACGATTTCCACAACTACAAAAAAGATGGCGTCCCCGAAAAGCAGTTAATAAAATGGGTCAAGGATAAAGGCTGGGAAGTTTTACTGAATAAACGCGGAACCACATGGCGAAAACTGGATGACAAAACCCAAAACAGCGTCAATGAAAAATCTGCGATCAAAATCATGCTGGATAACCCGAGCATTATAAAAAGACCGGTACTGGAAAATGGAAAAACCTTACTGGTTGGTTTCAAGCACCAGGATTACGAACAATTACTTTAAACAAAATCTGTAGGTCGGGCATTGCCCGACATTAGCATAAGGCGGACAATGCCCGCCCTACATACTATTACCTATTAGCCGTAGGCCGGGATAAGGTTTTGTCGTTCCCGGCATTGTTCAGCACTGCAGCCATGCCTGCAACGTTCCTTATGCAGGCCTACTTCTAACCCATTAGCGTGTGCAATTGCTCAACAACTGGATCAGTAACAGGTTTTATCTTTTTGCGCATCATGGTACCAATTGCATCGGTCTGCGCGAAAATAGGGTTAATTAGCTTCACACTCAAACACGAAAGTATCAGCATCGCCTGAATTTCAGACTTTAATTCAGGCACAGCACCCAATACATCACACAACTCCCCTTCTGAATTTTCACATGCCGTCTCGGTTTCTACGCAAATAACATTAATATCCGAAGCTGTAAAAATTTCAGGGCGGAGCACACTAAAATAGCTGGCGATAGCATCCAGCAAAGACTCAATCACCTCCTGCGTTGCCGGTTTTTTTAACGCGGCATCTGCCGTTTTTAAAAAACTTTGCCCACGGCCACTCAATACTCTATTCAGCTGCAAGGCATACCTGTTTCCAGAATCAATTAATGATTTTAGTTTTGAACTTGTACCTTCATACGATGAATGAGCTGCTGTCTCTTCCGGTAGATTATCAGGCAGTGCGTGCATAAAACCAACATAAAAATTCTTTTTCGTACGTGCCCTGTCCCATAGTTTTTTTCGATCAGCTTCGCTGATAAGGCCCGACTGTAATACCAGTCGCACAGATTCGATCATTACGTGGGGGTCTTCTTCAAAAGGCAAAAACTCAATCAGGAATTCCGCCAACACAGGTCCAGTCCTGCCCTGAACAACCGCTACTTTTTCCAACATACGTCGCGCGTTATCTGCCGTAGGCATCGCCCACCACGCTCGTTCTGCAAGCTCATCAGTAAGTCCCGCTGCATGCACTGCCGCCACCACGGCTTCCGGTTCACCAAGCAATAATAGTTGCTGCAGGCTTTCATCTCTTGCCTGGCCCATCCTGGTCCAGCGCTTTAAAAATACAGGATAACCACCGGGTGAACCCATAACATGCGTGGAAAACATGGCCTTTATTTCCTTGATGTACTTTTCATCTTTGCAATTCGAATTGAGCTGCACTCTGGCTTCACCTTTAGCAGTGAGTGCGTAGACCATCATTTTTGATTCATCAATGCGAACCGCTTGCAAATCCTGTGCAAGTAAAACATTGAGACGCAGGCTGTCTTCGGCTGATAAATTCATAAATCTTTAACCACAGAGGACACGGGGGTGCACAGAGGTAAAAATTTTGTTGCTAAAAGAATAATCATATTACAAATAGATGGTCGAAAAATTATTAAGGTGTTACACACATAGTTTTCTCTGTGCACCTCTGCGTCCTCTGTGGTTCAAAAATTAATTCAACTGAATACGCTGCCCAAAAGGCACAACTTCTTTACCTTTAACCAACCATGACACAGGATACTCAGGCTCTACTTCCGGGAATACACCTTCGGCATCGGTGAAGTAAATCAATAGATCAGGCTTCCTGTCCTGATCATCAACCCAGTTAAATACCGGCCGGAAATTCGTGCCACCACCACCGCGAATTTCTACGTCGTAAGCAAATTCATCCCATGGCTCAAAGGTCCATGGACAACCGTAGTTTAAATCCGAGTCGCAGGTTAATAAGGTCACTCTTGCGCGCACCTGACTCTTAATCGCATCAACTTCCGAAATGAATTCCCGAATTTCTTCTTTAGAAATCGAACCACTGGTATCAACCGCGACCACTATGCTGGTTTCGCTGCTGCGCAAACTGGGATACACCGCGGGATCACCCCGACGGGTTGATGGCCGCGTATAACTGTAATCATCTCTTGCTGTCATCGACATGTAGCGCGCCAGTAACATACGCCACGGCAACTTTGGCTGCAGCAAATGGTCCACCATGCGCGCCATTTCACCTTCAAGCTTTCCAGACTGCAACGCCTGCTGTGCCGCACCTGCTAATCGCTGCTGCCATTGCACACTTAGTTCGTCCAGCTCCTGTGGTGACATTGCAGGTGGTGGCGCACTTCCCCTGCTCTGGCCTTCATTCTGAGACTCCTGCTGATCGCCATCACCATCTTTTTTATCGTTCTTCTGTTTTTCCTGATCTTTACTACGACCACCCTTGTTTTGCTCTTTCTGCTGGTCGTTATCATCAGAGCTGTCATCGTCTTTATTTTGTTCAAGGTCTCGCTCGCCTGCGTTATCGTTATCCTCCAGACAGGGATAAATTTCTTCCGCCGTCAACCCTTCGTATTCGCGCAAATACATCGCATCAGGTGGTGGTTTTAATCCGTCATTGATCAGCATTGGATTAATCGCATAATCGCAGGCCAGCTCCCAACGATGTTTCACGCGATGCCCCTTACGATGAAAATGCGACAACGCACAGTGCAAAGCCTCATGCGACAACGCAAACTGGGTTTGCTCGCCATCTAAAGCATCAATGTAATCGGTGTTGTAATAAAAGGTCTTTCCATCACTGTGCGTAGTTTCACACCACGAAGGATCGCCCGATATCATAGGCAGACGTAACACTAATGCACCGAGGAAAGGCTTTTCCAGAATCAACCGCGTTCTGGCAGTAGCAAGCTTGATTTCAACATCTGGGTAAGCCATTGCTTAACAGTGAAAAGTGGAAAGTGAAAAGTGAAAAGTGGGAATACTCATAGCTAGTTTTTTTGTTTTAATTTTTCACTTTTCACTTTTCGTTTTTCACTGCTTTTAGTACAACATTATATCCGCGATCTTGTCCGCCCATTTGGTAAACTCCGGCACCGCAAAAATATCCTGCCCTATCGCGCGGTGCATGTCAGATACCATCATCACACCCATTTCACGCTGTTTGAATTGCCCTGCATAATTGAGGATGTTGCCATGTATGGTGGCCGCTTTATCACTTTCCTTTGCACGTATTGCGCGGCCAACCAACGCAGTAGCCACGGCGTATTGCAAATCAATTTCTTTGGGCGTTTCGACTTCTTCACCATTAACGATGGCATCCAGATCCGGCATCTGGTCCAGACTTTCTATGAAAGCTTTGACTTCGACACCTGCGGCTGTACCCACACAGGCCTGTAGTGCACCAAGAAACAGTTCTTTGTGATCATCAAATTTCTGTAATGCTCTATGCGCAAATTCCCATGAACGTGGTGACGGGAAAGCGACGGGATTTTGTGAAGGATCAAACTCGAACAACAAGTCCTGACGAAACCTGAGAAAAGCAATAATACGTTCGTCGATTTCGTTGGCATAAGCCCAGGCCACCCAGTCATCCAGGTTGATATCGACTTCGTAATGCGAAAACCGGTTCGCCAGCGGTGCTGGCATACTGTAAGTCACACCTCGATCGCCCTGCCGGTTACCGGCGGCAATAATGGCCCAGCCAGCGGGGACTTCATATTCACCAAGTTTTCGGTCGAGGATCAGCTGGTACGCAGCGGCAGAAACACTGGGCGGTGCCGAGGTGATTTCATCAAGAAATAGAATACCGCTGTCACCATGTCGTTTGGCATCGGGCAACATGGCAGGCACGGCCCACTCGACGTGTTCTTCAGCGCGGAATGGAATACCACGCAAATCACTGGGTTCCATTTGTGACAAACGTATGTCAATCAATGGTGCCTTATGGCGCTCAGCCACCTGAGCCACC
This sequence comes from Gammaproteobacteria bacterium, assembly GCA_003229115.1. Classification (GTDB taxonomy): domain Bacteria; phylum Pseudomonadota; class Gammaproteobacteria; order SZUA-229; family SZUA-229; genus SZUA-116. Next base: position 17,295 of record QIHT01000091.1, read on the forward strand.
ATTTGTGATTTGCCGACACCCGGGGGGCCCCACAACATCACCGGCACATGATGTCCCTGGCTAGCACTGGCATATTCTTTTTCTATAACGGTAAGTAGATGGGCGGGGCGCATAATTAATTAAAACAATATGTTAAATAACATTCTTGATGTTACAGACAAAAATATTACTTGTCGAAACCGGCTAAATTGTAGAGGCGTTTTGACTCCTCAATATCTTTGTCAACGATTCTGCCTTCTTCGTACATCATTGCCAGCGTGGTTAATGAACCAACCAAACCTTGCTCAGCCGCTTTCTGGAACCACTTCACCGCTTCTTCACCGCTCTGCTCGACACATTCGCCTTCCATATACATAAAGCCCAGGCCGTGTTGAGCCACCGCATGCCCCTGTTCTGCAGCTGCTTTCATATATTCAAAGGCAATAGGCTCATTGGCCACGATGCCCAGCCCGTTCTGGTACATAATTGCACAACGATGCTGGCATTCGGCATCACCCTCGTCAGCCAGGGGCCTCAACAATCCCAGTGCCTGGGAGAAACTTTTAGTCTCAAAAGCCGCTATACCGCTGGAAAAAGCCGCGTCCTTGGCACTTATATCCGGGGAAACATTATCTGACATTGCATCTACCTGAAATCAATAAAGACCCAGTATGTTACAGAATGCACCGTGAGATGCGAATACCTCTCATTGGAAGTATCGCTTAAATGTTGCCCATTCCCTCCCGAATGGGATATAAACGGGTATTTCATCACGGGCTCTGAATACGGTATAATCTGCGCCCATTAATGGTACCAACCTGCCCTGATGGCAGCACAAACAGAGGATTTACAGATGAACCAAGATTACTACAACGCTGTTACCAAGATGGAAGAAGCGGGTGTTGATGCGGAATACATCATTGGCTGGGAAGGCGGTTACGTACTGAACCCACCACGTGAAGAACAACGCGTTACTGACGCTTATGAAGCGGGTTACGAAGATGGCAAAGAGAAGAATGCCGATAACTTCAGTAAATGGACTAAATAAGCGCAAGTTGCATAGTTAATAGAAAAGGCCGCTTTAGAGCGGCCTTTTCTATGGCTAACTATTTATTTGCCGCAGAAAAAATATTTTGCCGCGAAAGACGCAAAAGGCGCGAAAAAAGCAAAAAAACATTATCAGCTGGTGAGAACAGTTATAACGAAAAATCATGCTTACGCTTTTCTTCGCGCTCTTTGCGTCTTTCGCGGCAAAAAGGTTTTGTTTGTATTAATACACTGCGACCAAACGACTACAGCAAATTTCTTGCGACCTTTTTGAAGGTTTTCAACGCATCGGGAATTTCAATATCCATCACCTGATCAGTCACCCATTTATTATCCTTCTCGCCCATTTTTTCCTGCACTCGTTCACCCACTCGCCGGCGTAGCTGGAAACCAGGCTCACCTTCATCGAAGCTGAACTCTGCATATTCACCCATGCGCTGATTCATCATCTGGATAAACGGTTCTTTGTAATTCGCCTTATCTTCATTCACATCCTGCCGGTTATCATGCATGGTTTTGGCCAGGTTCAGCGCTAATGCTGTAATCAGCTCCTTTCTGTCCGCTTCCGAATATTCTTTCTCAGAGATCATCCGGTCGACCACATGAACGAAAAAAGCCAGCAGCTCGGCGATCACGTCCAGACGCTGGCTATAGGTATCGGTCTGAAAGCCCTCATTTTCGATGTGCAGTACATTAGCACCGGCAATCCGCCACAAATTAAAGGCCAGCGCGCTGCCAATTTCCTTCGCGCTACGCTCGCGATCCTTGTCATTCCACTTGCTTTTAATTCGAATTTTCACCTTAAATCCTCTTTTTACTATCTGAGCATGTCGTAACTAATTGAAACGAATAATATACTAATTTATTGGGGTATTAACTCCTCAAAATCAGGGTAAATTAGTACCCATGAGTCTAAATCAGGAAAATCTGACCCGGCTTGTCCAGCGAAACTGTCATATATCCGATGCAAAACATGCTGGCAGCTACACCCTGTGCATTTATCTTCTGAAAATGCGCGAATACTACCGCTGGGAAACCGCACAGGCTTTCAGTAACGCGCTCTCGACAGAGGATATCGGTGAATGGCTAACCACCCGCGAAAGTCTGTGGGAGGAACTGGAAAATGAGGATTACGTGCCTGTCGAAACGGGCAGCAATAGCTACGACCCTTTTGATTCCAGAGGCATCAATCAGGAGTTACTCAAGCAAGGGCTGGTCTACAGCGGCGGTATTGGTCACAAAGCCAAGCCCCACTTCTTTCTTGCCAAACTGGAACGCGAAGAAAAACTCAATGGTTACCAGATTCTGATTTCTTCAGACGAGTATGCCCGCGACCTGACCTCACCGCCTGCCATGAGCCAGAATAAAACTATTTACATACGACGTGAATCGTTCAAACGCACGGTGTGGGAAAAAATAGAAACCTGGCAATGGAATAAACCGGAAAATGCCATGGCACGCGCCATGCAATGCTACGATTTTTCGACCGACATCGAAGGCGCTCTCGAAACCATGACAAACAACGAACTGGAGTCCACCGTATTACATGAAATTGGTGAAATCAAAGCCGGTGAAAAATTAGAGGGCTGGAGCAAGATGATGTCAGACATCACTTTTACACCGGCAGAAATCATGGCGCGCGGCGTTCGCGACCATTTGGCTGATGCTGTTTCAACCTTACCTGCTTTAATACAGCAGGAAAACAAAGCATCCATCCACTTCTATTTCGCAAACCTGACCAACATGAGAAAACATATTTTTCCAACGCTGGAGTCTGCTTATCAACAATGGGCAAAATCACACAACCTTACCGAGTTAAAGAAAACCATCGACAGAAGCAGGACACACTGGCTAAACATTGCAACTGAAATACTTAGCCTGCACAATACACATCAAAATCAGTGCGCACCCCATATTGAATCATTAATAAACAGCAACCACCTCTAATACAAACATACATGAATCTTCCCGTGAGCGAAACAAAACCGCTTGAAACCATTCACGAAGTTAAGCCGAACACTTTCATTTTTGAAAAGAAAAATGCTCTAGCTCTGGATGTTTGTAATGAAATGATTCGCCGCTTTGAAGAAAATGAAGACCAACAATACCCGGGTAGAATCGGCCAAGGTGCCGAAGAAGAACAAAGCATCAAGCGTTCAACCGATTTAGTCACCAGCGGCAAAGAAAACTGGAAGGACCTTGATCGAGAGCTGTTCAGGTCACTCAGTAGTGTCATTCAGGAATTTCGTGAAGCCTTCCCGTTCTTTAAAGGCTCGTTCAAAGATATGGGTTACGCCATTCAACGCACCAACTCCGGTGAATTTTATCACTGGCATATTGATGGCGGCAGTCACGAGTTCAGTCACCGACAGTTAGTCGCAGTCTGGTATCTTAACGATGTTGAAGGCCCCGGAGGCGAAACCGAGTTCTCCTATCAGCAGGTAAAGGTAAAACCCGAAGCCGGTAAAGTTGTTTTGTTTCCACCCTTCTGGACACATGAACATCGTGGCGTTACGTTGGAAAAAGGCGTTAAGTACATCGCTACTACATGGGTTATCTTTGCTTAATAACATACCTAGAAAAAACGCCGTCATTGCGAACAGAACAAATCTCTGTCATTGCGAGCGGTAGCGCGGCAATCTCCCGAATTCCGCGCGCTGAAACAGATTGCCGCGCTACCGCTCGCAATGACAGCATAATTTTACATGATGACTTATCAAATTAAACAAGCTGAAACCGACGCAGAATTTGAACAATATTTTCATTTACGTTGGCGCATTTTAAGCCCTGTAGGGTGGGCACTGCCCACCATTGCCCCAAACAGGTAAACTTCTGCTTGAGAGATGGCGGACAATGCCCGCCCTACGCAAATTCATGCATGTTGCGGCCAAGGTTTATGATTATCAAACAAGCTCATTCTAAAGATGAATTCGCGCAGTACTACAACTTGCGTTGGCGCATTTTAAGAAAACCGTGGAACCAACCTGAAGGTTCTGAAAAAGATGAACTTGATGATGCATGTAGACACATCATCGCAAAAGAAGATGAAACCGTCATAGGTATCGGCCGTTTGCAATTTAACTCAAAAAATGAAGCACAAATCCGCTACATGGCCATTGAACCCGAATACGAAAGACAAGGCATCGGTAAACAAATTGTTGCTGCCCTTGAGAAACAAGCCAGAGATAAAAATAGAACAACAATTATTCTAGACGCAAGAGAGCCTGCTGTGGGATTTTACGAAGAACTGGGATATCTAAAAAAAGAAAAAACGCACTTATTGTTTAATAAAATTCAGCATTACAGAATGATAAAAACAATTTATACCTCATAAGTAACAACGCGCTTTTAATTTGTAATAGCTCAGACTTAATCCGACGTGCTACAAAATTGCTTCATCGCTGATCTGACAATTCACTTCTGACATGAATTCTGAAAGCAGGCTACAGGATATTGGCTGAATTATCGAAACCGGCTATTTTTTTAGCTCAAAAACAAAGTCAAAAAATTCCACCACAGAGGCACAGAGGACGCAAAGGTTTATTTTGTTAACGACGCCGCAGGCGTCGCTAACAATAAAAAGCCTTTCTCTGTGCCCTCTGTGCCTCTGTGGTAGATAGCTTTTAATTGAATATCGGACCCAACGGCCTGGGTGACTCCAACTGCATAATAATATCGGTTTCGTTCATATCACCGGTTATATCAATATTAACCGCCTTCACACCCGGCATGGTTTTTATTATGTAAGCCGCCATCAACATTAACAATTTTTCATTCTCGGCCTCAATCGCACCAAGAATTTTATCGGCAGCAATCTGGCAACGTTGTTCGGGATCGGGGTTATCCACCCAGTCACGGCTCATCTGCCAACCCTTATCCATATCGGCATCCATTTTTTCAAAAAAGCCTTTAGCTTCCTGCAATAAGTGATCAGGCACCTCAAACGCGTTGGCTCGGCCATCAACAATGATATTGAGTTTCATAGTTACGAATCCTGTTAATATGGTTGTCATTATACTTGAATTGGTGCATTTACAATGCTGATTACGCTTGATGCTGTTTTGTCCGGGGAAGAATTGACCATAGCAAGCGACCTGCTTTCCGGTGGATCATTTGAAAATGGCAAACTCAGTGCGGGGCAGGAAGCTGTCCGCGTAAAAAACAATCTTGAACT
>QIHT01000096.1 GCA_003229115.1 Gammaproteobacteria bacterium
AAGGCTTTTAAATGAAATTCAAAATTCAAAGGGATGAGCTGCTTAATGCGTTGCAGCAAATTATAGGCGCTGTTGAAAAACGCCAGACTATGCCGGCATTATCCAATGTGCTTATCAAGGCAACTTCAGATTCACTATCGTTAACTTCAACCGATCTTGAAATTGAGCTTGTTACACACCTCAAGATGATGATTGATGAGCCTGGCGAAATCACTGTACCTGCCAGGAAGCTGCTTGATATCTGTAAGGCACTACCCGCCGACTCAGACGTTAATATCTCTATTAAAGGCGAAAAAGCGCTGGTTCAGTCCGGTAGAAGCCGTTTTTCACTGGTCACCTTGCCGGCGGCTGATTTCCCTTCACTCGATGAAATCAATGTCGGTTCAGAATTCGAATTACCACAAAAAACCCTGAAAGATATTATTGATAAAACCAGTTTTGCAATGGCGCAACAGGATGTTCGTTACTACCTGAATGGCTTAATGCTCGAAATCAGCGCTAAAATTTTACGCGCGGTCGCTACCGATGGTCATCGACTGGCTTATTGTGAAAAAGAGACTGATTGTGAGCTGTCTGATATCAAGCAAGTGATCGTGCCACGTAAAGGCGTACTCGAACTGGTGAGACTGCTGGACAATACGGAAGAGAAAATCAAGGTTATCCTGGGTAGCAATCACCTGAGAGTTGAACTGGATAATATCCGTTTCACGTCCAAGTTGATTGATGGTCGTTTCCCTGACTATAACCGGGTTATACCTGATGACGGACAATGCATCATGACAGCCGATCGTGAAATTCTGCGCCAGGCACTGGTGCGTGCTTCAATCTTATCTAATGAAAAATATCGTGGTATCCGATTGATTTTAGAGGATAATTTAGTAAAACTTCAGGCACAGAACCCGGATCAGGAAGAAGCGGATGTTGAGATTGAGGTTAATTACAAAGGTGAAAGTCTTGAAATTGGTTTCAATGTTAATTACATGATTGAAGCGCTGAATGTGACAGACTCGAGTATGGTGCAAGCGGCCTTCAGGGATTCTAACAGTAGTTGTTTGTTGACCTTCCCTGAGCTCAAAGACTGTAAATATGTTGTTATGCCTATGCGTCTGTAGTCTTGTCAAAAAAAATGTCATTGCGAGCGGTAGCGCGGCAATAGTGGTGCATGGACGCACCGTTAACGAACCTAACGATGGAATCTCTTTCTGCATGCGTCATTAATGGCGCAACTATACTGTTTTGGCACTTAAGTAAGCACCGCTCAGGGCTGTTATGCACTTAATGCAGCTACAGATCCGAAATTTTCGAAATCTACGCGAAGTAGATTTTGAGCCGGTGGAAGGGGTTAACCTGATTACCGGTAAAAACGCCTCCGGTAAAACCAGCCTGCTTGAGGCAATTTACTACCTCAGCCATGTTCGTTCATTCAGAACACAGCATGTTACCGACCTTATTCATAGAAATAGTGAGCAATTACAAGTATTTGCACGTGTTTTTACTGATAGCAACCATGAATTGCCGTTAGGTATAAGACGTAGCAGAAAAAAACTTGAAGTTCGCGCTAATCGCCAGACAGTACGCCGGGTAGCCGATATCACCAGTCAATTCCCGGTACAGGCGATTCATCCTGATAGCTATAAGCTGATTACTGGCAGCCCTTCACAAAGACGCCAGTATATGGACTGGGGTGTGTTCCACGTGGAACATGGATTTTTTCAGGCCTGGCAAAGATATAAAAAAGCCCTGTCACAGCGCAATGCAGCACTTAAATCAAAACAAAACGATGCTTTTTGCGTGCTATGGGATAATGAACTAGGCCAAACAGCGAGTTATATCGATGATATGCGTAAAAGCTATCTTTTAGCCCTGCAGCCCTATCTGCAAACATTGATTCACCTGTTTTTTCCAGACTATGAAGTTGCTGTGGTTTATAAGCGTGGCTGGAGCGATGAGTATGAATTACCTGATTTACTGATAAAGGAGCTAAAAAAAGACCGTTTTAAAGGGTTTACTCAATATGGCCCGCACCGGGCTGAGCTTTCCATTCGAGTGGATGGACAATCAGCGCAAACCGGGATTTCCAGAGGCCAGCAAAAAGTCCTGGTGGCCTTGTTGCGTCTGGCTCAGGCCCAGCAGTTTATGGAATCCACCGGTCGCCATTGTGTTCTTTTGTACGATGATCTGGCGGCAGAACTGGATAGTCAGCACCGGGAAAAAATACTTTCGGTATTAGCCGGTATGAAAGCCCAGCTATTTTTAACGGCCATAGAACCCGATCAAATTGATTTGAGCAACTGGCCACTAAAAAAAATGTTCCACGTGGAACAAGGTTGGCTCAAAGACCTGATATAATGCGGCTTTCCCGCTAATTGGCACATTTAATGAGCACCACAGAAACCTACGACTCAACCAATATTAAAGTCCTGAAAGGGCTGGAAGCGGTCAGAAAGCGCCCTGGTATGTACATTGGGGACACCGATGATGGCACGGGGCTGCATCATATGGTTTTCGAGGTGGTCGATAATTCCATCGATGAAGCGCTGGCCGGCCATTGCACTGAAATCACGGTAAAAATTAATACCGATAAATCGATTACTGTTACTGATAATGGCCGCGGCATTCCGACCGACATTCACCAGGAAGAAGGCCGTTCGGCTGCAGAAGTGATTATGACGGTATTGCATGCCGGCGGTAAGTTTGATGATAACTCCTATAAAGTTTCCGGTGGTTTACACGGTGTGGGTGTTTCCGTGGTTAATGCGCTGTCCTCTAAAATGAAATTGACGATACAACGTGGTGGCGAGATTCATGAGCAGGAATATGCCATGGGTGACCCGGTTGAAGCCATGCAAGTCGTTGGAAATACAGACAAAACCGGAACTTCCCTAAGGTTCTGGGCGAGCGATGATATTTTCAATAATATTGAGTATCATTACGACATTCTTTCAAAACGATTACGTGAACTGTCTTTTTTGAACTCCGGTGTGCGCATTGTTCTCAAAGATGAGCGCAGCGATAAAGAAGATGTTTTTGAGTACAAAGGGGGTATCTGTTCCTTTGTTGAGCATCTCAACAAAAACAAAACACCGCTGCATGATTCTGTTTTGCACTTTATCTCGGAAAAAGACGGGGTGGTTGTCGAAGTCGCCATGCAGTGGAATGATTCCTATCAGGAAAACATCTATCCCTTTACCAACAATATTCCACAAAGAGATGGTGGTACGCATCTTGCGGGCTTCAGAGGGGCGTTGACGCGCAGCATGAACCAATATATGGAAAAAAGTGGCGCTGCGGCCAAAGCCAAGGTAAATGTCACGGGTGATGATACCAGAGAGGGTTTAACTGCAGTGCTTTCGGTAAAAATCCCGGATCCGAAATTTTCCTCGCAAACCAAGGACAAACTGGTTTCATCTGAAATTAAAGGCATTGTCGAATCGACGCTGGCTGACAAACTGGGCTCGTTTTTATTGGAAAAACCCGCAGATGCTAGAGCGATTACCGGAAAAATAGTGGATGCTGCGCGGGCACGCGAAGCAGCAAGAAAAGCCCGTGAAATGACCCGGCGCAAAGGCGCACTGGATATCGCCGGTTTGCCCGGCAAACTGGCGGACTGTCAGGAAAAAGACCCCAGTTTATGTGAACTTTACCTGGTGGAAGGGGACTCAGCGGGCGGTTCGGCGAAACAGGGCCGATCCAGAAAAACCCAGGCCATACTCCCCCTGAAAGGCAAAATTCTTAATGTTGAAAAAGCGCGTTTTGACAAAATGTTGTCTTCAGTAGAGGTGGGCACCCTAATCACCGCGCTGGGGTGCGGTATAGGTAAGGATGAATACAACCCCGACAAGTTACGTTATCACCACATTATCATCATGACGGATGCCGACGTCGATGGCTCACACATCCGCACCCTGTTATTGACCTTCTTCTATCGGCAAATGAAAGAGTTAATTGAAAGAGGGCATGTATACATTGCCCAGCCACCGCTGTATAAAGTCAAAAAGGGAAAACAGGAGCGGTATGTAAAGGATGATGAGGAGCTCAATAACCATTTACTGCAACTGGCACTGACCGGTTCCAGGCTCTATGTGAATAACGAAGCCCCCGCGCTTTCAGATACGGCACTGGAAGACCTTGCGCGAAGTTATTTAGCGGCACAATCTACCATCCAGCGTTTATCCAGAAGAATGGATAAGAATATTCTCAATCAGCTGATTAACTTGCGAGGCGTTCAGGAAGACGCAACGGAAAACCCGGACGTGCTGCAACAATACATTGATAACTTATTGATTTTATTAGATAAATATAAGCTTAAAGGTGATTTGTACAGTGCTGAAATAACCACAGACGAAGATGATAAGCCTGCGATCACGGTTATCAGACAAACACACGGGCTTGATCACCATTATGTGCTGGATAAAGAATTCTTCAATAGCGCTGACTATCGTTTATTAGCCACCCTGGGCGATAAAATGGATTCCTTACTGGGTGAAGATGCCTATATCGAAAGAAGCGATAAACAATGTGCGGTAACCACGTTTGAAGAAGTTATGGATTGGCTAATGGAGCAGGCACGCAAGGGATTAAGCATCCAGCGCTATAAAGGCCTGGGTGAAATGAACCCGGATCAGCTTTGGGATACGACCATGAACCCTGAAACACGCCGCATGTTACAGGTTAAAATTGAAGATGGCGTGGCCGCCGACGAGGTGTTTACCACGTTAATGGGTGATCAGGTGGAGCCGCGTCGAGAGTTCATTGAAAAAAATGCCCTGTACGCCAACAATATCGACACATAAAAACAGGTTTTACAGTCACCGCTAGAATGCGGTATCAGTGGTCAGCTTCAGCCCCCGCTTAAAGGCAGAGTCATCCTGTTCAATTTGTTTCATTATCAGAGAAAGAGCTTCTTTGTACGGCACGACGCCGTTTTGTTTCATCGCCTCACGCCCTCGTTTGCTGTGACAGAACTTGATGAATTTTTTTACCTCGGCTATGCGAGGAGAATCAGGGTTGTAGGTCAGGTATAAAGGCCGGTAAATTTTATACTTTCCCGCCCTTACGTTTTTTACAGTGGGCGCTACACCATCCAGCTTTAATATTTTTACATCCCGCAAACGGGCGCTACTGATGCCGGTGACGGCTATAGCGTTTTTGTTGGAAATAATGCCTTTTTCTAGAGGGCCGCTGGATTTGAATTGCTGAGTAGAGTAGAGTTTTTTATCATAGTCAGCAAAAACGTTTTTACGGAATGTGCGGCCAACGCCCGAGTTTTTACTTTTTCGTATATAAACTTCGACCGGAGCATCATTACCACCCAGTTGTTTCCAGTTTTTAATCTTGCCGTTATAGAGTTTTTTTACGTCCGCAAGGCTGATTTCATCAACAGGATTATCTTTATTGACAATAATGACCAGTGCGTCCCATGCAACAGGTTCCAGGCCGACGCCAGCCTCGCGCGGATCATTAGGTAGAAAGTAGCGGCAAGAACCTCCTAAATCGGCTGTTTGAGTCATAACCTGGCGTATGCCTTTAGTAGCACCGCCGCCCTGAATATTGATGCGTATGCCGGTTTCTTCTTCGAACTGTTTAGCAAGTGAAGTAACATAGGCTTTTTTGCTGATACCGCAGCCTACCCAGTTAAGCTCCTGATTAGCATGAGCTGTACTGATAAAGGCACTAAAGGTAAATACGATAGTGAAAATTGTTGTATAAACGGTTTGAATCTTTGGCATAGCGGTAACCTTTTAGAAAAGCCTGGTACACCTGTTACTTATTTAGGCGCGATAGTATATAGATTAGTTTGAATTACGATTATTCCCAACTATTTAGTTGATTTATTTATGAAATATAAAGATCTCAGAGACTTCATCGCACAGCTAGAGGCCCAGGGCGAGCTCAAACGCATTCAGCTTGAAGTTGACCCCTACCTCGAAATTACAGAAATCTGCGACCGTACCTTGAAAGCAGAGGGCCCGGCATTGCTTTTCGAAAACGTAAAAGGCTCGGATGTACCCATACTTGCCAATCTCTTTGGTACCCCCAGACGTGTTGCCATGGGCATGGGCGAAGAAAGCGTTGAAGCCTTGCGTGAAGTTGGCAAGCTACTTGCGTTCTTAAAAGAGCCTGACCCGCCGAAAGGCTTAAAAGATGCCTGGCAAAAACTGCCAGTATTTAAACAGGTGTTAAACATGGCGCCGAAAGAAATAAAAAAAGCGCCCTGCCAGGATGTTATCTATGAAAAAGATGAAGTTGATCTCGGTATTATTCCCGTGCAAACCTGTTGGCCCGGCGATGTTGCGCCGTTAATTACCTGGGGCCTGGTTATTACCAGAGGGCCGGAAAAAGAAAGGCAAAATCTTGGCATTTATCGCCAGCAGGTATTATCAAAAAACAAAGTTATTATGCGCTGGTTAGCGCAACGTGGTGGTGCACTGGATTATCGCGACTGGCAAATAAAAAATCCAGGCAAGCCTTTTCCGCTTTGCGTTGCATTGGGGGCTGACCCGGCAACTATTCTGGGCGCAGTCACGCCGGTGCCTGATACATTATCTGAATATGGTTTTGCCGGATTGTTGCGAGGCAGTAAAACAGAAGTAGTGAAAAGTGGTTTAAGTGATTTGCAGGTGCCGGCATCTGCAGAATACATTTTAGAAGGTTTTATTTACCCGGATGAGGCAGCAAAGGAAGGGCCTTTTGGCGATCACACGGGTTATTACAATGAAGTAGAAACTTTCCCTGTGTTTACGATTGAACGTATTACGCATCGCAAGGACCCGATTTACCACAGCACTTACACCGGACGTCCACCAGATGAGCCAGCGGTACTTGGTGTTGCGTTAAACGAAGTCTTCGTGCCGATATTACAAAAACAGTTTCCTGAAATCACTGATTTTTATTTACCGCCGGAAGGTTGTTCTTATCGTGTTGCCGTTGTCAGCATGAAAAAACAATACGCGGGGCACGCAAAAAGAGTCATGATGGGTGTCTGGTCATTTCTGCGACAGTTTATGTACACCAAGTTTGTAATTGTGGTTGATGATGATGTCAACACGCGTGACTGGAAAGAAGTTATCTGGGCGATTAGCACACGAGTTGATCCGGTACGCGATTTCACGCTGATTGAAAACACCCCTATCGATTACCTGGACTTTGCTTCGCCGGTTTCCGGCCTGGGTTCAAAAGTGGGGATTGATGCGACCAATAAATGGAAAGGCGAAACCGAACGCGAATGGGGTACGCCGATAAGTATGGATGAGAATGTTAAACAGCGTATTGATTCGATCTGGCAGGAACTGGGGCTGGATTAGTCTGACAAGTCACTCATGAATTTAGGCCAACAAGTTTTAGTTGAGCTGTTGTAATCGACCATGAATGCTTATACAAACAAAATATTTTTTGCCGCGAAGGGCGCAAAGGGCGCGAAAAAGTCAAAAACTATTATCCATGGATAAACGTAGATTGAATCAATAGCCAGGTAAAGCAAGATCATATCGATACGTTTTTAGCTACTATTAATTTTGTTTTTTTTGCGCCCTTCGCGGCAAAATGTTTTTTTAATGAAAACTACGGGTCGGTTTTGGAAGTTGAGCTGATATTTATGAACGCCTGATTATGAGTTTGAGCCAATACAATTAATCAGAGAAAGCTTAAAACAAATCAACCGAGCCGCCTTTTTTAGGTGTCGGGATCTTACCCTGCTCTACCAGTGCTTCGTAATTGTAAGAACAGTTACGCCCGTGATCCTTGGCATAATAAAGCGCCCTGTCTGCATATTCCAGAACGGCTGGCGGGTAATCTTTCTCGGTAATCCTTGCATAACCCGCGCTTACGGTCACTGTGCCAATTTGTGAGAACTCGTGCTCTGCAATGGTTCTGCGAAAGCGATCAATAAGGTTTTCAGCCACTTTTTGCGGCACTGGTTCGAGCAGAATGAGAAACTCTTCACCGCCAATTCGAAACAATAGATCCGAATGCCTGAAGCAGGATTTCATTTTTTGCGAAATGGTCAACAGGACTTCATCGCCGAACACGTGTCCGTAAGTATCATTTACCCGCTTAAAGTGATCGATGTCAGTGATAATCAACCAGGCGCAGGCATCGTGTTCAGAATGGCGTCGTTCGGGAGCAAACGAGGTGTTTTGGTATTGTTCGCTTCGATGTTGCTGGCTTTTGAATAATTTCAGTAATTTATTATCAAAAGTACGCCGGTTATAAAGCCCGGTTAGCTTGTCTTTTTCGCTTTCATTAAAGACCAGCATGTAGTTTTCATAAATTTTTGCAAAGCCCTCGATCAGGTTCATATGGGGTGCCAGTCCTTCCTCGCTGTCAATCACAAGACAGCCCATCACCTGCGAATCATCGCTGACCGGGAACAAGTGACGGGTAAAGCCATCTTCAAGTGTATAGCAGGTGATTTGTGGCTTTTTCATACAGTCGTTGAAATATTTATCCGTCATTACAACAGAGGCGCAACTGCTCCAGGAATAAGGATCTGTTTTTTCCTTATCGATAGTGAGGCGCACGACCTCTTCGGCGCTGGCGGTTTTATTCTCTTTAACCGCTTTTAGAATGGAAATACTGGTAGCGGGTACCAGCTCAGCCAGTGTGGCGACCAGGCTGTATTCCAGAGAGTCGAGATCGCGTTGTTTGGTAATCTCGATGACAGATTGCAGGATTTTACTTTCCATAATGACTAGTAGCGTAGCAGCTGGAACGCGAAGTTGCTGAAATCTATAGCATAATTATGAAAATCGCAACATTGAGCCGCGTCCTGATGCTGCCAGATAATAATCGGGATAGTTGCGAGTCACTCCATCAGCTCATCCAGTTTATCGTCCATGTGCATTTCTGTGAGCTCACTAAAACCGCCAATCCAGACGCCATCGATGGTTATTTGAGGAACCGTCCGTGCGCCGTTGGTTTTTTCGCTGAATTCGCGTCGTCCTTCCATATCAAGATCGACACGGACTTCTTCATAATCAATGCCCCATTTCTGCAAAAGGTGCTTGGTTTTTTCACAAATCGGGCAGGTTCCGGTACTGAAAACTTTTAGTCTGGCCATTCTGATTCCGTAATAATACGTACATAAAGGGTTGTTTCTACGATAAATAAAACAGGTAGAATGAGTCGAACCTGAATATGGAAGAGAATACTACATGAGTTTTAAGGTGACCGTTGCGGCGACCAGTCACAAATTTGTTGTTGAAGAAGGCGAGTCTATACTCGATGCCGCTATCTCACAGGGAGTGGGTTTACCCTACGGTTGCCGAAACGGTGCCTGTGGCAAGTGCGCGGGTGAGCTACTATGCGGCGAGGTTGATTATGAAGAAGGTACACTACGCAATCAGGCGCTCGAAGAATTCAAAAACGGTAAAACCCTGTTCTGTCAGGCAAAAGCGAAAAGCGATCTGGCCATAAAGGTGCGAGAGATCACAAAAGCCCAGGATATTGAAATTAAAACACTGCCCGTCCGCGTGGAAAGCTTGCAGTTATTAACTCACGACATAATGAAAGTCGAACTCAAGCTGCCAGAAAATGAGCGCTTGCAGTTTTTAGCGGGACAATACCTTGAAATTTTACTGAAAGAGGGAAAACGGCGAGCGTTTTCTATCGCCAACGCACCGCATGATGATTGCTTGATCGAACTACACATCCGCCACGTGCCAGACGGCCAGTTTGGAGATTATGTTTTTGATGGCATGAAAGAAAAAACCCTGCTCAGAATTGAAGGTCCCAGAGGCAGCTACTATCTGCGGGAAGACGGCCCGCGCCCGGTGATATTCATCGGTGGCGGCACCGGTTTTGCACCGCTCAAAGGCATGCTGGAACATGCATTCAAGATTGGTTTTGACAGACCCATGCACCTGTTCTGCGGGGTTCGCGCAATGCGTGATTTGTATATGAACGACCTGGTTAACGGTTGGCTTGATAAGCATGAGCAGCTTGATTACACCCCGGTATTGTCAGAGCCAGAGTCGGCAGACGACTGGCAGGGAAAAACAGGCTTTGTGCACGAGGCGGTTATTGAAGCGTATCCAGATTTATCAGATTATGATGTGTATCTGAGCGGCCCGCCACCAATGGTTAAAGCCGGCATGGATACTTTTTATGCTGCCGGTTTACCCGAAAGCCAGATTTTTTCTGATTCGTTTGAGTATTCTGATGACGCGCTCAAAGCCATGGGTATTCAAAAACCGGGTACAGCATCTAACTAATTAACATTCTGTTACTCAAGAAAAGCTTGAACCACAGAGGTCACAGAGGAGCACAGAGAAAAACTTTTTATTGTTAACAACGCCGCAGGCGCTGTTAACAAAGTAAACCTCTGTGTACCTCAGTGACCTCTGTGGTTCAAAAAGATCTATCAAACACGAAAGGGTATATTTTAATCGTTGTAGTTAAACAACTTTCAGGTGAGGTTGTGGTGACTCTCTGTGGAAATCTTTACCGGTTTTTTCCAGTGCTTCATCACCATAATCACCAACCAGCAAGTGCAGACCCTGTCGGTAATTTTCCTGCGCAAGTTCGGGTTCGTTCATGTGCTCTTCCAGCAACATGGCCAGTTGAAGAAAACTTTCCGGCATCGGCGAGATGGCAATACTGGCTTCGAAGTAGTTGCGGGCTTTGCCCCACAGGCTGCGTCCAACACACATTTTTCCCAGGCCGAGTAACAGGTAAGCGTTATGCTGGTGTTCTTTTAACCAGGTTTCAGCAGCATCGAGTTGTTTGTTTTCGACAAGCACATCCAGCTCGGAATAAAGAATGATGGTGGATTCGTGCCAGGCTGAATTCAGGTAATGCCTGAGCACTTCTTCTGCTTTACCCGAGGCACCAATTTTTATCAACATGCGGGCAAAATGTTCGACCATATCCGGTAAGGTTTTAAGATGGTGCGGCGTGTCGTTCCACAGGCTGGTAAGGTGCTCATAGTTTTTCAGGTAAGTACGATTACTCAACAGACCCTTCCAGGTTTCAATTTCCAGCGAAAGCATTTTTTCAGTTGATAAAACACCCTGTTTTTTTATGTCGTTGAGCAGGTCTTTAAGTTTTTCCCAGTCAGATAGCAGTTGATAGGTTTTTCCGAGTAGCTTGAGCACATAGGCGTGTTTTGGTGCTAGCTCATACAATAGTGTCAGTGTTGCCAATGCCTGTTCATACTGGTTATGTGCCAGTTGCAATTCAGCCTTGGTCAGGCCAATGGCGATTTCAGCTGTTGGTGTGCTGGCATGGGCTTTTCTAAGATAACTGTCCCTGCGCTCATGGGCGCCCTGTTGCTGTGCGGCGCGCGCAGCGGCGAGGTAGGCCAACAAGGCGTTATCACTGTGTTTAACCTGTTGCAGTAAAAGCTTTTCGGCTTTATCGAAACGCCCTTCGGCGAGCTCAATCAAACCATTGGATAATGCGTCGCGTGCTTTTTCAGCAAGACGAGTTTTTCTTCGGGCACCAAAAAAAACAGCAATTTTTTTAAACAGACCCAGCACCCGGAGCAGTAACAAAAAACAAAACAGGGCAGCGAGTAAAGCAGCACCAAAAATTAACAGGTTGGTTTCCAGTTTATGCTCAGCAAAACCCACGTTGATATAACCAACATCCTGTTGTGTGTACATGGTAAAGCCAGCAACAGTAACTAAAGCAATGACTACAACAGATAAAAAACGATTCATGATGCGTGTGCCATGTTATTTCGTTGGGACGAGCATTATCTCAGAAAAAGACCATGATATGCCAGTCCATCTATATACCCTGTTATGCCGCCATCGCGAGCGGACTTGTATGGGCGTAGTGTAACGAAGCCCTAAGCACAGCTATCTGTAGGGTGGGCATTGCCCACCATCGCTCATGTCGGGCAATGCCCGACCTACGAACTGCACCACCGTAGGCCTGCAACGTGCCTTATGTAGGCCTACATCTAAAACCATCAACGAATTTTCGTAACATATACAACTGGTTCGTTAACGGTGCGTTTCAGGGTGACTCAGCCCATTGAATTAAAGCCTCAATGCAGGCCGCGTCGGTGGCATTATCTGACTGAAAGACAGAATTGAAACCTAATGTTTTGGCAAGGTGAAAACAACGTTCACCAGGTACAAGTAACGGCGTGTGACAAAGTAGATCCGTGTTATCTGTCAGCTTAAACAAATTCTGCAAGCCCTGGTTGCTGGTCACCGTAATAATATCGAGATTGTTGAGCTCATCATCGGAAAGCGAAACCGCATTTTGCGGCAGAACACGTTGATATATTTCGGCATAATGAACTTCAGCACCACGGGATATTAGCGTGTCACCGAGATGTTCGCGACCACCAGTGCCGCGGAAAATAATGATCGATTTGCTTTTTACTTCGTCGGTCTGTAAGGGCTTAAGCGCGAGCAAGTCCTCGCTGTTATGGCCTTCTGGTTTGATGCTTACGGTGATTTTGTGTTGATGAAGCGCCTTTTCTGTGCTGCTGCCAATGGCAGCCACCTGCAACTGCGAAGGTAGACGGTTTATGCGCTCAAAGGTCGCTGTAACAGCACTTGGGCTTATAAAGATAGCGATGTCAAAACCATCAAGTTGTTGCAATAGTTGATTAGTCTGGATATTGTCAGGCGTCGTTTCAATACTGATTACCGGGTATATAATAGGACGAGCGCCAAGTTGCTCAATCCTGCTGGCGAGTTGTTTTGCCAGTTCGACAGGGCGTGTTATCAAAACCGTGAGGCCGTGTAATTTGTGGTTGCGGGTATTCATGGTTAATTTAGAGGCTATTCTAGCGTGTTTGATGAGTTTGTAATGAACCGACTAAAAAAAACGTGGGTGTTTTCACCGGCTTTACTGGCGGGTTTGTTGTCCGGCCTGAATGTGTATGCGGGTGATTATCGATATGAATATGAAGATGACCCTGTACCCTCAACGATTAAGGAAGTTGATAACTTGCAGGCGTTGGCTGCGCTGGCGAGAGAAAAGCGTGTTCCAATATTGATTGAATTCAGCACTCCCTGGTGCATGTATTGTGAAACTCTGGAAAAAGAAATTCTGGAGCCACTGCTAAAAAGTGATGATTTTCGTCAACGAGTCATTATACGCAAGCTCGAAGTGAATGATTACAGCGACATAATTGATTTTACCGGCCAGTTGCAGACGAGCATAGACCTGGCGATGTCTATGAAAGTGAATTTTTATCCAACGCTGATTTTTTTTAATGCTGAGGGCAAAGAGATTAGCCGGCGGTTGGTGGGTATAACCGTAGTGGACTATGTATTTGAAGAGATCGAAAAGAGATTAGTGTGGGCAGAAAAGGCTTTATGAGGTTGGTGTCTGCCGGCTTTGCAGCGTGCCTAGACGGTGTTTTTCAGTTTTTTACGAATCTCCGGTAAATGGCGTCGACTGACTTCCAGCTGGTCATCGACATCACGGAAGGTCAGGCAGGCGTGCCCGGTCGGGTTCTTTACCAGGCCGTTGATCGCGGCTTCCGCCACCAGGGCATTGCGATGGATACGGGTAAACTGGTTTTCAAATTCGGTTTCAAGTGTTTTGAGCGATTCTTCAATCAGGTATTCATGGTCACTGGTGCGCAAAGTGACGTATTTCTGATCTGCCTTGAAATAGATGATCTCGTTGACGGGCACGAGTTCGAGTGCGCCCCGGATTTTTACACAAATTTTGCTGCGAGCGCCGCCTTCTTCATTATTGCGTAACTGATTGAGCTGGGCGCGGTTGAGGCGCCTGGCCGATTGAATCGCGTCGGTTAAATGTTCCTGCTTAATGGGTTTTAACAGATAACCCACGGCATGAGTATCAAAAGCCTTTAGGGCATGTTCGCTATAAGCTGTGGTAAAAATGATGGCAGGCGGATTATCCAGTCGGTTGATATAGCTGGCAGCTTCCAGGCCGTCCATGCCGGGCATGCGAATGTCCATAAGCACGAGATCGGGGCAGGCCTGTTGTGCCTGGCGCAGTGCCTGTTCGCCGTTTTCAGCTTCACCGACAATGGTGTGATCGCCGGTCTCGCCCAGCATGTGGCGCAGGCGTTGTCTTGCCAGATGTTCATCATCTACGATTAGTACATTCATGGTCATGCGTCCTGTCGCTGCAACCGCCGGCTAAAGCGTTTCAGGTTTGCAGCGGTATTGTCAAAATTACGGTGTAATCGTCTTTGGTCGCATTTATGTCGAAACTGGCTTCCTTGCCATACACTAAGTGTAGACGTTGTTTGATGTTTTCTTGTGCCATGTGGTTGCTTTTATGGCGAGAAATATCACCGCTACCTATCGGGTTTGTCACTGTGAGCAGCAGTTTGTTGTTGTCGTGTGCCGCTGTGATCGAAATTAGACCGCCCTCGGCCAAAGGTTCTATGCCGTGATAAATGGCATTTTCAACCAGCGGTTGCAAACACAGCGCAGGCACCTCGGTATCATCCAGGCCGGGTTCAATCGCCCAGTCAATTTTTAAGCGATCATCCAGGCGCAGACTTTCTATGTCCAGATAACTGTGGGTCAGGCTGAGCTCATCCGCCAGCGTGTTGATGTTTTGCTCTCGCAAGCTGGCCCTGAACATAATGGCAAGGTCTTCCACCGCTTTTTCGGCTTTTTCCGGTTTGAATGAAATCAGGCTGGCAATGGTGTTCATACTGTTAAACAGGAAGTGCGGACGAATGCGCGCACGCAGGGCCTGTATTTCGGCTTTTGAGTGCGCCTCCAGGTTTAATTTCCATTGTTGTTGAACATAAAAGTAGCGCAGTACCACAGCATAGATGGCAGCACTGATAATCATAATGCGCAACAGAAAATGCTCGGTTAGCGGC
Source organism: Gammaproteobacteria bacterium (assembly GCA_003229115.1). GTDB lineage: Bacteria > Pseudomonadota > Gammaproteobacteria > SZUA-229 > SZUA-229 > SZUA-116. The sequence goes on from QIHT01000096.1 coordinate 14,780, forward strand.
AGTGTTTGTTCATCCAGCAGCAGCCAGTTTTTGATTACGATAACCAGCAGGCTGAAACACAAACTGACGGACATCATTAAACTAAAACTGGTAACAACATTTATTCTGGTTGGCAGCTTGTTGAGCCAGCGGCGTGCAGTACACAAAAGGGCGGCATTGAGTAGTCCGATCCACTGCATCAACATGGAAGTAAAGGCCAGTTGATCCCAGTAGTTGGTCGAAGAAGGCGCGGTGATTAATACAATGGCGAGTAGTTCAACCAGTAGCACCAGCATAAAAATAACGCGCACGTCACAAAAGTTGGGCAATAGCCCGGCGTCTTCAGTGTCAACCTCAGTGAAAGAGTGCTTGTTTCCCATCTACACTAGAAATAGTAGAGCGACGCCATAAAGCAAGCACGTAGCCATTAAAGTTATCGCAAGCGACTGATTTAATCAGGGTTTCCCTGATATACTCAGCGCACTGGCAAGTGCTAATAAATAGAGCCCACAGGCAATACGTAATGAGCAAAAAAGATAACCAGCAGACCAATACTTCATGGGGCGGCCGTTTCAGTGAACAAACCGATGCTTTTGTCGAAGCCTTTACGGCATCTGTTAGTTTTGACCAGAGGATGTACAGGCAGGATATTGCGGGCTCACGTGCACATGCCAACATGCTGAACAAAGTTGGCGTGTTGAACGATGACGATCTGTCCGCTATTTTGCAGGGTCTCGATACTATCGAAAAAGAAATCGAAGCCGGAAAATTTGACTGGTCGATTGCGCGTGAAGACGTGCACATGAACATTGAAGCCCGCCTTACCGAGATGATTGGTGATGCCGGTAAACGCCTGCATACCGGACGTTCGCGTAACGACCAGGTGGCTACCGATATTCGGCTTTATCTGCGCGAGCATATTGTGCTGGTGATCAGCGAATTAAAAAGACTGCAGCAAGGTTTGTTGCTGTTAGCAGAAAAAGAAGCCGATACCATCATGCCCGGGTTTACCCACCTTCAAGTGGCGCAGCCGGTGACTTTTGGTCACCACATGCTGGCCTGGTTCGAGATGTTACAGCGTGATGCTTCGCGTTTTGCGGATTGCAGCACGCGCATGAATGTCTGTCCGCTGGGAGCAGCGGCGCTGGCGGGTACCAGCTATCCGATTGACCGTGAATTTACAGCAAAAGCACTGGGCTTTTCTGCGCCGGCAGCGAATTCGCTGGATGCAGTGAGTGATCGCGATTTTGCCATCGAATTTTGTGCCGCCGCTGCATTGTTGATGACACATTTGTCGCGTATGTCCGAAGAACTGGTGATCTGGTCATCCGCACAGTTTAGTTTTATTAACCTGCCGGATCGTTTTTGCACCGGCTCATCGATTATGCCGCAGAAAAAAAACCCGGACGTGCCCGAACTGGTCAGGGGTAAAACCGGGCGGGTGACAGGCAATTTAGTGAGTTTGCTGACATTAATGAAGTCACAGCCGCTGGCTTATAACAAGGACAACCAGGAAGACAAAGAGCCTCTGTTCGATACGCTGGACACTGTGTTGGGTTCGCTACGCGCTTTTGCCGACATGGTGCCGGCGATCGAATGCCAGCACGCCAACATGTATGCTGCCGCCAAACAGGGTTTTTCTACCGCAACGGATCTGGCGGATTACCTGGTGCGCAAAGGCCTGCCGTTTCGTGATGCCCACGAAGTGGTTGGCAAAGCGGTAGCGATGGCACTGGAAAAAAACGTCGATCTTAGCGGGTTGAGTCTGGCTGAGCTACAAAGCTTTTCGAAGCTGATTGAGGCCGAGGTTACTGAAGTGCTCACTCTGGAAGGTTCGGTGGCTTCTCGCAATCATGTGGGCGGCACCGCGCCGGAACAGGTTAGAAAGGCAGTAATTACAGCAAAAGAAAAACTATAAAGCGATTCACCACAGAGGCACAGAGAACACAGAGGGAACCCTTTATTGTTAATTGCGCCTACGGCGCATTAACAATATAAAACTCTGTGCTCTCTGTGCCTCTGTGGTAATAAAGTTTTTGACGTTGTTTTCGTGCAGGCACTATTGTCGATAACGGATGTTTAAAACTAGGCAGTATTTAAAGACTTAAGCTCCTGTTCAAGGAAAGTCGTCACTTCGGTAAGTTGTTCGCCAAGCTCAGAGAAATGCTCAAGTGCACCCTCGGTTTTACCTGCGCGCCCCAGTAGTTCAATAGTTTCTGCAGTTTCGGCCAGACCTAAAGCGCCGATGCTGTTGCTCGAGCTTTTAATGCGATGCGCAATACCAAACACCAGCTCGGTATCGTGCTTTTCGATGGCGCTATTCAAATCATCAAGCTGACCGGGCATGTATTCGATAAAGGTTTCGATTAATTCTTTTAGTACGTTACCCATGACACCCTTCATTTCTTTATAGGCGCGCATGTCCATAGCTTGTTGTTCCATATGAATCCCGCTGGTTATTTATGTGTTTATTCGAGGGCTCATGTCGCCGACGATGACGGCTTCGGGCACACGAAGTTTTAATGCTGCCGTAATATCTCGTAGCAGGCCTGGTTGGGCTTTAAAAGAAACCCACAGTGTATTGAGCTTCATATCAACGTTAGCAAACAGCACCAGACTTCTGAATTGTTTTAACGCCACCTCAATTTCTGACAGGGTTTTTTGTATATGTTCTTTGGGCTTGGTTTTGAGCCTGGGAATAATCATCAACAGGTCGCTGACGCGATTGCCATCCGCATCGCGGGTGGGTGCGACCTTCCACAGGGGCTCGGCAGGCGATAGTCCCAGACTGAGTTTGATGCTTTTGTCGCCCATAATACTGACCCACTTATACAGATAACAATACTGATACTAGCACAGTGAATTTACGCTTGTGAGTTTGGCAGGCATAACAATAACCAGTTTTGTATGTCTTCAATTTCCTTCATGCAAACACTGTGCGGCATAGGATATTCGTGCCATGAGACGGTGTAACCAGCCGTCTGCAGACGATCACAACTTGATTTACCGTAACTCAGGGCAACCACGTCATCCTGTAGTCCGTGCGCCATAAACAGGGGTACAGCGTGGTTGGCCGTAGCGCCCAGCACGGCGCATCGGGGTAAATAGGTAGACAGGGCCATAATACCAGCGAGTGGCCTCGGATAATCAAGCCCGCAGTGCAAGGCGATGGCGCCACCCTGCGAAAAGCCGGCAACAATAATCCGTGTCGAATCAATGCCCTGCTCTTCCTGTTGCTCACAGAGTTGATGAATAGCCTGGCTTGATTCAAGCATGCCGTCGACGTCTTCTTTACCGACAATGCTCATGTTGCTGATGTCATACCAGCCAGGCATTTCAAGGCCCTGATTGATCGTAATCGGGCGTACCGGTGCATGTGGGAAAATGAAACGGATGGACAGATCAGCCGGTAGCTTGAGTTGTTGAACAATGGGCACAAAGTCATGGCCATTTGCGCCCAGACCGTGCAGCCAGATAACAGCGGCATGCGGATTTTCGCCGATTTCCAGTTCGATAGTTTCAAGTTTTAGCATGGAGTGGTTGTTCCGCCCGAAATTTAAGTGACTAACAGGGTTTGCCTTGACGCTGAATATTGCAATAATCGCACTCTATACAAAAGTAATCTAAAAGTCAGGTTGTGTGTCGATGCGTTTAATTATGTTGTTCATTCTTGTGTTTGTTTTTTCAGCCTGTGGCAAAACCGGCGATTTGTACCTGCCGCAGGACAAAGCTGAAAAAGCGCCTGCAGCAGAGCCATCATTGAAAACAGAACCCGGCACCGAGCCCTAGAGCCATGGATTATTTTAACTATCGTGAAGGCAGATTATTTGCCGAAGATGTTGACCTGCTGGCAGAGGCCTCTGCCTGGGGAACGCCCGCCTACGTCTATTCACGCGCCACGCTGGAAAGGCACTGGCGGGCATTTGATGATGCCTTAAAAGGCCAGCCACACCTGGTGTGTTATGCGGTTAAAGCCAATTCCAGCCTTGCTGTATTAAATGTGCTGGCACAGCTCGGTTCGGGTTTCGATATCGTTTCTGTGGGCGAGCTCGAACGCGTGCTCAAAGCGGGTGGCACGGCGGATAAAATAGTTTTTTCAGGCGTGGGCAAATTGCCCGAAGAAATAAAGCGTGCACTGGATGCAGGGATTCGTTGCTTTAATGTGGAATCTGAAGCGGAGCTGGAAACCATTGCTGAAATAGCCAGCGCAAAAAATGTCATCGCGCCGGTATCGTTGCGGGTGAATCCCGATGTCGATGCCAAAACGCACCCTTACATTTCTACCGGCCTCAAAGAGAACAAATTCGGTATTTCGATTGACCATGCTTTAGAGGTTTATCGCAAAGCTGATGCAATGGATGCGCTTAACGTGGTGGGTATTGATTGCCATATTGGTTCACAGTTGACGGACATCGCCCCTTTTATCGATGCGCTGGATCGCGTACTGGTACTGGTTGACCAGTTAGCGGATGCCGGCATTCATTTACAGCATCTGGATTTGGGTGGTGGTCTGGGCATTCGTTATCGCGATGAAGAACCGCCGCAGCCTGCAGACTGGTCAAAAGCCATGGTCGAGCGTTTGCGCGGTCGTGATGTTGAAATACTGATCGAACCCGGTCGTGCTATCGCGGGCAACGCCGGCCTTTTGCTGACAAAGATTTTGTACCTGAAACACAATGAGCATAAAAACTTTGCCATCGTCGACGCGGCCATGAACGATTTAATGCGCCCTGCCCTTTACGATGCCTGGCAGGAGATTGTGCCACTACAACAGGTAGATGATGGCACTGACAGTCAGCGTGCGGTAAAAACCTATGACGTGGTCGGGCCGGTTTGTGAAACCGGTGATTTTCTGGGGAAAGAGCGCGAGTTAGCGATTGTTGCGGGTGACTATCTGGCCGTCAGGTCGGCGGGTGCTTATGGTTTCAGTATGAGTTCTAACTACAACAGCCGGCCGAGAGCGGCAGAAATAATGGTCGATGGCAATCATGCCACGGTTATTCGCCAGCGCGAAACGATTGATGCATTATTTTCTGGCGAGATCACGTTGACGGAAAAGAAAAAATGAAGGCTATGGCGCAGTTTGAAGAACAAGGCACCTTGCTGTTTAGTGAGAACGAGATCCCGCTCAACGAGAACGAGTGGCAGCAACTTGAAAATCTGATCGAACAGGTTGAGTACCAACATGTTGTTGGTGGTGACGCGGGTGAAGGCCATTCGGTACACGTTTGTCGTTTTTATAATGACGTAGACAAACCAACACCATTAAATGAAAAGTCGGGCGAGATTAAAGCCATCGTAATGAGTAAAAAGATGAAAGCTTTTTATAAGCGATTTACTGATACTGAAGCACTTTGCTTGCGCCGCTGTCAGGCAAACTTGTTATACAAGGATGATTATATTGGTTTGCACAAAGATCAGGACAGTAATCCGGATTATTTCGCCACCGTGGTTTTTCATTTCGGTTCTGAATATACGGGCGGTGCGTTTGTCACCCACGGCGATAATGGTGATTTAAGTTATCATCCTGCAACAAAAGCCATATTGGTCAATAATTGTTTTGTTCCACATGAAGTTACCGCTGTTCAGCGTGGTGAGCGCAGAACCCTTGCCTGTTTTTTATCAAAAGAATTTAGCGATAGCAAAAACACTCGGCAACAATTTCGTATTGCTAAATAGCCTGTAGTTTAATTCGTAAGCTGTGTTACCGGCTTGTACACGGGTTCTTCAAGGTAAAATAGTTGCCAAAAATAGTTATCGGGAAAGTTGACTAAATGTCAACATTGGGCTATAGTTGCCAAATAGTCAACTGGAGTGGCCATGCACGTTATATCGAAGCGACCGTTCAATGAGGCGGCGAAAGCTCACCCCAATCAAAGACAGGCTTTAGAAGATCTATACCGGGTGCTTCGAAAAAGCAGTTTTAGCTCTCCGGATGAGATGCGGAAAATATTTCCATCGCTGGACAATTTTAAGTACAGGGATAAGTGGTGGGTTATTGATGTTGGAGGTAACCATCTCAGGGTTATTGCCTTCATCCAGTTTTTACATAACCGTATGTATGTGAAGCACATACTTACACATTCTGAATACGACAAAGTTTGTAAGCGTTACGCGAGAGGTGGACGAAAATGAATACACTGGCCTTTAAAACAGCCTGTCACGACTTTGCACAGGTCGCAGCGCCGTATTTGCATATTAAGGATGCCGGTCATTACGAAGAGACCCTGGCGTTAATCGAGAGCCTGCTTGAAGAAATGGAAGACGGTGCCGACGATCCCATGAATGCGGTGATTGATTTGCTCGCCCATTCCATCGAGAATTACGAAAACAAGAACAAAGCGCTGGCTGACTTTGAGACAAGGGCAATGGAACAACCGGCTGATCTGGCTGTACTGCGTTTGTTAATGGATCAACATAATCTTGGTACAGCAGACCTGCCGGAGATTGGTTCGAAATCGATGGTATCCCGCGTGTTATCGGGCAAAAGAAGCCTGAATAAAAATCATATCAAAGCATTGTCCGAACATTTTGGTATTGATCCCGGGTTGTTTTTCTAGAAGTATTTAATGATGAATGTGATATGGCCAAATGTATTATTTTGTTAGGCGGAATTTTTAATCTAAGAGGGTTTAATTCCCCGCTGCTTGCAGCGTTGTTGTAGGAGCGGCTTTAGCCGCGATAGTTATGGCAACGTCATTCGCGGCTAAAGCCGCTCCTACAACATAATACCCCGTTAGCTTGCTACGGGGTGGTTTATTCACAGTGGCTTGCCACGTAAGCTGTAGGTGCGAATTTATTCGCACAAAATATCCAGGTAGCTAGCCTGTTACCTTTGTGCGAATAAATTCGCACCTACAATTAACACCCCGTCCGCTTGCGGTGGGGCTGCTTATTTGCGTTACAGTTTTTGTAACGTTTCGATAATAATTGATGGTTCCAACCGTTGTGTGTAATCGGCATTTACAAATGCGTAACGAATTTTTTTATCACCATCAATGATGTAAGTTGCAGGAATCGGCAACTCAAATTTATCATCGCCATTATGATCCGCAACATCAATTTTAAACGCATCATAAATTGCCTGAATCTCCTCGGGCAAGGTAAATACCAGACCAAATTGCCGGGCAAGTTGATTGTCGGTATCACTGAGCACTTCGAACTCCAGTTTTAATTCGAGAAATGGCGATCAGGTCTGCGCCGAGTTGCCGAAACGCCGGCAGGTTCTCTTTCAAAGCCCTGATTTCCAGATTGCAGTAAGGACACCAGGCGCCGCGATAAAAACTAATGACCTGAGGGCCGTTTTTTAACTGTTCATCAAGACTAACGATATTGCCATGAGCGTTTTTAAGCT
>QIHT01000249.1 GCA_003229115.1 Gammaproteobacteria bacterium
ATCTTGACCGCTTCATCAGTAAAGCCTCCTCTTCTCTCATTCTAAAAGAAGACTCTACTTTTAACTGGCCCTATTTTAGGGGAGGGCTACCCCGTTATCAAGCACAACAGGATGTCCTGAATTATATCAGTATGTTTTACAACAATGTTCGCCTACATTCATATTTGGATTATAAAAGTCCAAATCAGTATGAAAGCAAAACAAAAGAACTAAGAAAAGCTGCTTAACTGGAGTGTCTCAAATACTTGACCACGTCAGATAGTGCTGGATATACTTAGAATCCACAAATGAAGATGTGATTCGTCAATACATTAAGAACCAAGGCCGAGACGGAAAATATAAACAATTGCATAAGGAAAAGTTAGGCGACAGACAACTCAAGTTGTTTTAAGCTCTCTGAATACCCCGTCCCCTTGGGGCGGGGATTTTTATTACGCCAAAGCATGGCTCTTGGTTAAATTTAATTGAGTGTTTTTTTCAGCAAGATGGCACGTACTTTTTTGAGGCAAATTCGCGTATCATCAAAAGGTGAATTGAAAAAGCGAATTGCATTGCATCTAGAGGAAGTGAATAAGGAGTCAGTAGTTTTTAGATGGAAATACAAAATGGATGAAGTCAAAGTATGACTCACTGCAATGTTAATTTGGAAGCAAACTACCAGTTAGCGTGCTTTTACTCGTTGGACAGGGGGATACTGGTCCCCGCTAATTTATTAGATTGTGTTGATAAGTTGCCGGAGTATCGTATTGTTTTCGTCAATGTGATCGGCGGGATCTAGGTTAGTATTTCTCTAGAGGGTGGTTAATGGTTTTACCACGACCAGTTCAGTCAGCAGGGGCGTTGACGAGTATATCTTTCTGCTATACCAATGAATTGATTGATGACCTTAATAGCAACGATGGTGTGCTTGCCGTTATTAATTTTGGTGATGACTGTTATATAGACAGCCCGCCAGGGCATATACACTGCGGTGTGCCGTTGTTAGGCAGCCCGTCAATAAAAGAAGTCTGGCGGACTGACTTGCCAATCAGAAGGGGTTCCGATGGTTTGCTCTTTTGGTCGGAGACGGATGAGGTGCTTGTTGCTGGCTTATCAATTGATGAAGCGCAATATCCAGAGTTCAAAATGGCGATCACCACTGCGTATCAGCGCATTCTTCAATTTATTGCCGACAAAGGCTGCCCCCATATTATACGGGTGTGGAACTATATTGGAGGGATTAATCGCGGGAGCAGTGAGTCAGAAAGATACAAGCAGTTCTGTTATGGGCGATATCAGGCTATGGTCGGTATGGGCTATGCGCGTGAGCAGTTTCCATCTGCATGCGCATTGGGGCATGCAGGACGAGGTGGTGTCATTTATTTGATAGCTACAAAAAATCCGGGGGTAAACTTTGAAAACCCCAGGCAAATGAGCGCCTATCATTATCCGAGTGCATACGGCCCCCGCTCCCCCTCTTTTGCTCGCGCGACACTAGCAGAATGGAAAAGTCAGAGGCAGCTTTTTCTGTCGGGAACCGCGAGCATACTGGGCCATAAATCTATGTATTTCAATAATATTGATGCTCAGTTTGAGTTGACCTGTCAAAATATAGATTTCTTACTGAAGCATGTGGCTGAGCAGCTAGGTGAATCTCGGAAGCTGGAAATGAGTGCTCTGAAGGTTTATTTAAGAGACAAGGCGTATTTTGATCTAATAGAAAAACGTGTTTATAACCATTTTGGCGATGAGATCCCGGTCATGTTTTTACTGGCCGACATTTGCCGAAAAGAGTTACTGGTTGAAATTGATGGCTTATGCATGCTGTGAGCGGTCGATTTAATAGACTGCTGACGGGTATCAATTACCTTTGGCGCCTGATTGCGACTGGGCTCAGCTTTGTACTCTTCGGCGTTGGCGGCGTGTTTATTTCGATTGTATTGATCCCCTTGTTTTGCTTAATACCACTAGGTAGGCAAAAAAAATGCGTAATTTATCAATGCCTTCTCTCCCTGTTGTTTCGCGCCTATATTGGGTTTATGAAGCTGAGCGGATTGTTGACGTACGAGGTTAATGGCCGAGCGTTGCTGAAAAATAAGGGGCAGTTAGTTATTGCCAACCATCCTACGCTACTTGACGTGGTGTTTTTGATTGCCCTGATTCCTCAAGCGAATTGCCTTGTTAAGGAGGGGCTCTGGCGTAACCCCTTGCTGCTTGGGCCAGTGAGTGCGGCTGGCTATATAAAAAACAATTCAAAACAGTTACTGGAACAGTGTCTCAAATCGCTGAGAAGAGAAGATTCTCTGATCATATTTCCTGCGGGGACACGTGATCATGGTGCGCGGTCTTTGGTGTTCCTGCGGGGCGCAGCAAATGTCGCATTGTTTGCTGGTCACGACATTACGCCTGTTATCATTTGCTGTGTACCTCAAACGCTCAGCAAAGAAGGGAAATGGTATAAGATACCCAAAACTCCCCCGCATTTTATCATTAATATTCTGCCTGATATTAAGATCCAGCCTTTTTTGGACACAGGTGCCAGGCAAAGCAAGATGTCGCGCGAGCTAACAGCCTATCTTGAGGGCTTTTATGAAAAAAATATCGGATTCTGATAACATCACTGGCTTGGGCTGTTTTGTTTGTATCGGTAGCATGTCATCGAGGTTGGTTTTTTATATTGCACGAACAAGGGTTTTGCTCTCTGGCACCAACGGTAGGCGAGGTAAAAGCCCATGGAATGAGGGCGTTTATCGCCATAGGTGACCGGATGAGTGCGCTTTTAATGACGCCAGAGGAGAAAAGAACGGTCGCGCAAAGGCTGCAACTATAGAAATTATAAACAGAGGTTTTTAGGGATATATGCATACGCGTGAATCTATTTTAGTATATTTGAAGAGTGCCATGTCTGAGCTTTTTGAGGTAAAGGAAGAAGATGTGGTTCTTGACGCGAGGCTTTACGAAGACCTGGATATTGATAGCATTGATGCTGTTGATCTGATAGTGAAGCTAAAAGAGTTAACGAATAAGAAAATACAGCCACTGAAATTTAGAAACGTCAGAACAGTTGGTGATGTTGTTGACGCAGTATATGAGCTGGCCAAGGAAGAGAGCGAGCATGGTGAGTCAAATAAAAATTGAATGTAGCTAATGCTGTGATTTCAGGGGTTGATATTCTCGAAAAAGAAGTAGATGAAGCACAGATTGTATATACGCTGTATCTCTCCGCCGACTCAATCTATTTTAAGGGCCATTTTCCCAGCAAGCCGATCCTACCAGGTGTTGCGCAGATTGACTGGGCCATTTCACTGGCTCGGCCACTATTGATGATAGATGAAATTAAAAGTTTGGAAAGAATCAAATTTATGCGCCCGATTCGACCGGACAGCAAAATAACATTGAATCTGAATTTTTCTAAAAAGGCGCATTGCTTAAGTTATCGTTATTTTGATAATAGCGGTGATTTTTCTTCGGGCCGCATCGTGCTTGGCTAATGCCATGTTTAAACCTTGCGTTATCATACCCATTTATAACCACCCTGAAAAAATAGAGTCCGTTATCGAACGTATTTTACGAGATGCTTTCCCATGTATCATCATTGACGATGGCAGTACCCAGCCATGCAAGGGGATTATAGAGGCACTAGTGAAAAATAAACCTAATGTATTCTTGCTGCGATTTGAGACTAACCGGGGAAAGGGCGCAGCTGTTTGCGATGGCCTGCGAACCGCATTTCAGCAGGGTTATACGCATGCACTGCAAGTGGATGCCGATGGGCAGCATGACCTGGGAGACACCATCAAATTTATGTCAATTGCTGAGCGCCACCCCAATGCGGTGGTGACTGGAATTCGCATAGTCACTAATGCGCCTATTAGTCGTCGATTAGGTCGGGTGTTAACAGATGTATTGGTGTGGATAAATACATTATCATTTTCTATAAAAGATTCTATGTGTGGTTATCGTTTATACCCGTTATCGTCGACGATAGTGCTGCTAGACAGAACGCAGGTCGGAGAGAGAATGGACTTTGATACAGATATTTTGGTTCGATTGTATTGGGAAGGTCTTACTGTTAGGCAGCTTAAGACGCGAGTAATTTATGATGACAAGATCAGGTCACACTTCGATCTTATAAAAGATAACGGAAGAATATCCTGTATGCATACAAAATTGTTTTTTGGTATGCTGATGCGATTGCCATTCCTGGTTTCGAGGTGGCGTCGCCCAGTAAGCTAATGCGTAAAATAAAGACAGAAATATCTATCCCATTTCATGATGTTGATGCAATGGGCGTCGTTTGGCATGGCCGATACGTAAAATACTTGGAGGTTGTCCGTTGCCTATTGCTAGAGTCATTTGATTATGGCTATGTGCGCATGCTTGATTCAGGATATGCCTGGCCAGTGGTTGATATGCGAATAAAATATGTGAAACCTTTGCATATGGATCAAGTTATATCTATAGAAGCAGAAGTCGTGGAGTGGGAAAATCGCCTGAAAATCAGATATCTTATCCGAGATAAGGAATCAGGAGCACGGGTATCGAAGGCTTATACTGTTCAGATGGCGATTGATATGGCCTCGGAAGAGCTTTGTTTTGAATCGCCCCCCATTTTATTAGAACGGCTCAGACTTACATGACGCGTTTTCTGAGTTCAAACAGGTATAAAATGGTGCTGTTATTCATTTCGCTCATCATTCTTGTGCCTGCGGCCTGGGCGCTGTCAAGCGTAGAAAAGTCGCAACAAGAGAGAGTCCAGGAAATAACTCGCCAACTTCAAGGACATGTTCTGCTGGCAGGAGAGTTCAGGCAGAGCAGGAAATTGCAAGGCTTTTCGCGAGAAATAGAGTCAGCTGGGGTTTTCATCTATTGGCAAGACCATGGCTTATATTGGGAAACTCGGAAGCCTTTTTTTCAGGCATCTACATTTCTACAGGGTGGCGTCATCAATTGGCGTCAGTCTGACGATATGACACCAGGTTCGCTTGACGGTAGCCCTGTACTTAAAAATATTAGCGCAATTATTGTGCCCATTGTTGGTGGTGATTTAGAGAAGCTGGGTGAGAATTTTAATGCTAGATGGATTGTTGGACCAGATAACTGGTCAGTCACTCTTGATCCAGCCAGTTTTATAATATCAAAAGCAATAAGCGAAATTAGGATAACAGGCCTGCAATTTATAGATCATCTTGCCATTACTACTTCCGGGAATGATGTTACGGAAATAAACTTCTTTAATATTGTGACATCAAGCAGCCCAAATCTTGTGCAATGCCTATATTTTCAAGAAGCCGGTTCAGATATTTGCGATGCGATTTCCAGGGTGCGGTCATAACGTTATCAAATTGATCATGGCATAAGCGTGATGATTGTTAGTCGTATATTTGAAAATATGCACCGCATAGCAATGGGCATATTTTTTGTCCTGACGGTATTAATTGGTGTATTTTTATTTGGTGTTTCTAAGCAGGGCATGCTTATCGATACTGATTTACGAGCATTACTCCCGCGTGATACGCAAAACGAGTTGGTTCAGCAGGCAAGTGATCGTTTGATGAAAAAAGTGGGTAATAGAATTGTATTATTACTCGGTTCTGCCGATTTGAGTGAGGCCATCAATGCCGCCAAAATTGTCGAGCAGGAGTTGATGAAGAGCAAATCTTTGCTGTGGCCCGGCTCGAAAATAACGTCTGACCAGTCGTTCGAAATTATCGCCCGTTATAAACAGTACCGCCATCATCTTTTGAGCGAAAAAAACAGAGATGAACTCTCTTCTGGCAACGAAAAACTTATAACAGACCGGGCTGTACGGCTGCTGTATGGGCTAGAGTCGTGGTCGCGGGTCACTTCGCCAGCCGAAGATCCGCTAGGATTACTTAATGAGTATATTTTATCATTGAGTGAAAATAATAATGTTCACTCAATTAACGATGGGATTGTTGTACTTGATGCGCTGGATATGGATGGGCGGTATTATGCATTATTGACAGCAAACCTTGGAAACGATGCGCTGGATATGTCAGTTCAGCAGGCGATGACTGTTGCCATCGAAAACATTCTGGGACAACTTAAACGGGATTTCCCTGATGTGAATATGCTGAAGTCTGGCATGGTTTTTCATGCAGCCCAGGCTGCTGAGCAGGCAAAAAAAGAAGCCACGATAATTTCATTGGGCTCAGCTATTGGGATCATCATTCTTTTTGTGCTTGCATTTGGTTCGCCTTACCCATTATTGCTGGGGATTGGATCTTTGATCTTTGGCTGCCTTACTGCGATAACTATTTGTGATTATATTTTTAATAACATTCATGTGTTGACGCTGGTGTTTGGTGCTAGCCTGATAGGCGTAAGCATAGATTATTCGTTGCACTATTTTGTCAGGTTACACAATCTTAAGCTAGCTACTTCTCGCCTGGTAACACTTACAGCCATTTTCCCGAGTATTTCTTTAGGGCTTATTACCACTGTGATAGGTTATAGTTTTTTGATTCAGACTGCCTTGCCTGGTCTCATACAGATTGCGGTATTTTCTATCGCAGGCGTGATAGGGGCCTGGTTTTTCGTTGTGTGTATCTATCCATTTGCAATCAAAAAATGTCGTACCCACCCCCCAAGTTTGTTCTTGAACTTTTCATTGCTTCCGATGCGCTTCTGGCAAGGATTGAGAGGAAAGGCATCGGTCCTGTTATTAGGCGTAATGGTTTTGTTTTCAATTGTGGTTAATTTGCATTCAGCGAAAACCTCTGACAGCGTGCGTTCTCTGCATCTCCCAGCGCCAGAGCTGATCAAGCAGGAGGGTGAAATACAGAAAATTTTCAAAAACTATGCGCCTAACCAATTTTATTTGGTGGATGCGGAGAGTGAGCAAGCCTTGCTCCAGGCAGAAGAGCTGTTTTTGCATAAATTGGATGAACTCGTGGACGATAGGGTGATTGAATCGTATGGTGCAATAACAAAGTTTCTGCCTTCCGTTCGGCGCCAAAAAATAAATTATGAATTGCTAGAATCAAACTTATATAGCGAGGCGGGATTGGCCATGACATTTATGGCTGATGCTGGCTTTAATGCGACTGCTTTTGATGTGTTGCAGCAGGATTTTTTGAGTAGCAAAGGAGAGTATTTATTACCTAAAACATGGTTGATCTCAGCAAGTGATGAGCAGAGCACTCTTTGGTTGGGTGAAATTGGTGCGACTCATGCGTCATTAATAACGCTCTATGGTATATCCGACATTGATATTCTCAAAGAAACTGCGGCAGAGACTGATGAGGTTATATTTGTTAATAAGGTTGAAGAGTTAACTGCCATTATGGGTATGCAACGTCAATCCGCCAGTTTCTTGCTGGTTTCAGCATACATGGCTGTAATGCTACTGTTGTGGTTGTATTATAGAAGGTGGCATGCTGTAACACTGGTTTTTATCCCGGCCTTAGCAACGCTCCTTGCATTAGCACTGCTAACGCTTGGGGGTGCTGAAATTACAATATTCCATATATTTGCGATGTTTCTGATTTTGGGCTTAGGTATGGACTATAGTATATTTATTTACGAATCGTCCAGTGAAGATAATGCCTGTCTTTTGGCGGTAGCCCTTTCAGCAGCGACAAGCTGTTTATCTTTTGGCCTACTTTCATTAAGCAGTACCCCGATGTTGAATGTATTTGGTGTGACGGTGCTTCTTGGGAGCCTGTTCAATTGGGTATTGGCGTCGCTAGTCAAGTTGCCCCCTGATCAGGTAATGCTGAACCCTGATGGCAATGAATAAGCGGTTGTCCTGGTACCGATTGCCCGGAATTTTACTTGCAACCACGATCCTGAGTTCTTGCGTTAGTGTGAATGAACGGCAATTGCCGGGTTATCAGGTGCCGGAATTTGAGCTATTACCCCCTGCTGCATTAAAAGAGGATGTCGGGGTTCTTCAGAAGGTTAATGTTCGTTTTGATGATCGCGAATATCAATATGAGAGTATCATTGAAATCTCAGATGGCCGCCTTAAAATGCTGTTGTTGCGTCCGTGGGGGCGGCGAATCGCGGAGCTCAATTATGATGGAGATGAGTTTAAAGTGGTGCGTGAGCTGGGTGTTTCAGATAAGCTCCCTTTCAGGCAGATGCTTGGTACGATGCAAATGATATTTTGGCCCATGAGGGTAATTGTCCAACAGTTGGATGAAACAATGTGGCGGGTGGTGGAAAAAGAAAATATTCGTGAAATCTATTATAATGAGCTGTTGATAGGGGTCGTAGAATATGGAGCAGGGGCATCATGGAGCCGAAATGTTATATATTCGAACCTACCTTATGATTATAGTATCACTATAAGTAGCATCCTGTTGGATTAAGCTGGCTAAGAACGAGCTGGTTTTGGAATTATTGTACAGATTAAAGATGACAGAAAGCATAGCGTTTGAAGGTGTGTCTTTATTGCTGGCGCATGAAGCGCCTTCAATATTGATTGACCGAATTGAATCCTGCGAATCTCGCCACCTCGTTGCTCTCACGCGGCATGATAAGAGATCATTATACAGTGATGAGCGGGGGAATGTCCCCATCTGGGTCGGTATTGAATATATGGCCCAGGCCATTTGCGCCTACGCGGGCATAAAATCACTACAAAAAAATGAACCCATTCGAATCGGGTTGCTATTGGGGGCGCGGCACTATAAGACATTTACAGAGCAATTTAAAAAAGACTGCCCGGTAACAATAGAGGTCGAAGAGATGTTCATTAACGAAACGGATCTTGTCATGTTCGACTGTAAAATAACAGATCGCATCGGTGGACATCTCTGCGCAACAGCGCAAATCAAAGCAATATTAGAAGTGGACCCCGAAAAAGAGACAGTGGCATAAGTGAAATTCCTGAGGTAGATTACACAATCACAGGAGAAAAAAATGCGACGAAAAAGACGAAATCATTTACCGGGATTCAAAGCAAAAGTAGCGCTGGCTGCCATAAAAGGTGAGTTCACACTGGCAGAGCTTTCGGAAGAATATGACGTACACCAAAATCAAATACAGGACTGGAAGAAACAATTACTTGATCAGGCATCATCAGTATTTGGAAGCAGTCAAGAGAGTAAAAAAGCAGAGGCATTTCAGTTGAAAGATCTACATGCCAAAATTGGAGAATTGGCATTAGAAAACGATTTTTTAGCCAAAGCGCTCGGACGTTAAAGATGACTGAGCGCAAAGCAAAAATAGATCGTCAACATAGGCTCTCAATTAGTCGACAATGTAGGGCACTTTCAATCTGTCGATCATCGGCCTACAGGTTTCCAGGCTTGGTAAATGATGCTGATCTTGAGATGATGCGAAAGATAGATGCCTTGCACCTACGACATCCGTTCAAGGGGTCCAGACGCTTACGTGATGATCTGTGGGATGACTATGGCCTGCAAGTCAGTCGGAAACGCGTACAACGATTGATGAGAATAATGGGAATACGCGCACTCTACCCAGGAGCCAAAACCACACATCGCAACCTAAGCCACAAGGTCTACCCTTATTTGTTGCGGAATTTGGAGATTAACAAAGAGAACCAAGTGTGGTGCACTGACATCACGTACATCCCCATGCGCAAGGGCTTTCTGTATCTGGTGGCCATCATGGACTGGTATTCCAGGAAAGTCCTTTCCTGGCGTTTGTCCAACAGTTTGGATACAGCGCCTTGCCTTGAAGCCTTAGAGGCAGCCCTTGCTCAACATGGCAGCCCCGCCATTTTCAACAGTGACCAGGGCTGCCAATTTACCAGCGATGATTTTACTGGCATTCCTAAAAATAAAGGCATTCAGATCAGCATGGATGGAAAGGGGCGTTGGATAGACAACGTCTTTATCGAGCGCCTCTGGCGCAGTCTGAAATACGAGGAAGTTTATCTTAAGGCCTATGATACAGTCCCACAGGCAAAAGAGGGTATTGGTGTATGGTTAGCGTTCTACAATCAAGACCGGCGGCATGCCAGTCTGAATAGAATGACTCCCGATCAGGTTTATTATGACCTGCCATCTGGACTGCCAAAGGCGGCATGAATATGATTCAGGATTTCACTTATAAAAACCATTTCACTGTGTCAGTGATGGGGGCCACCTCTATTATCTGATAACATTGATGAAATTCTTGGAGGAATTTAGGGGGAATGGATACGATATTGGTGACAGGTTCAAGCCGAGGGATAGGAAAGGCAATCGCGCTGCGCTTGAGCCAGGATGGCTATAAGATAGTATTGCATTGTCGTAGTGGTCGTGGTGCCGCTGAAGAGACGCTGAGTGAAATTCAGCAGCGTGGTGGCGCGGGTCGTATTTTACAGTTTGATGTTTCTGTTCGGGCGGAAGCCGCGGCCGCAATTAACGATGATATTGCAGCAAATGGCGCCTACTATGGTGTGGTGTGTAATGCGGGTATTTCACGAGATGGTGCTTTTCCAGCATTATCTGATGAAGACTGGGACTCTGTTCTTCATACAAACCTGGGCGGCTTTTATAATGTTTTGTATCCTCTTATCATGCCGATGATACACCGTAAAAAAGCGGGGCGAATTGTCACCTTATCATCAGTCTCTGGTTTGATCGGGAACCGCGGGCAGGTGAACTATTCCGCGTCAAAGGCTGGTGTTATCGGCGCTACAAAGGCACTTGCTATCGAGTTGGCAAAAAGGAAAATCACAGTAAATTGTGTTGCGCCGGGATTAATTGAGACGGATATGATGGAAGGTGCCATGGTTGAGGAAGCCCTCAAGCTGGTACCGATGAGACGCATGGGTGAACCAGAAGAAGTGGCCGCACTGGTTAGTTTCCTCTGCTCGAAGGAATCAGCCTATATTACCCGCCAGGTTATCTCTGTTAATGGTGGGATGATTTAAATATGAAGCGCGTTGTTGTTAGTGGTATGGGTGTTATTACCTCTTTAGGGAGTGATTGGCAGACATTTTCGACTAATTTGAGGGATGGTCGAAGCGGTATACATGTGATGCCAGAATGGGACTGTTATCAGGATCTCAATACTCGACTGGCTGGGCCGGTGCTGGATTTTTCGGTTCCGGACCATTACACACGTAAACAATTACGATCAATGGGGCGGCTAGCTCAGATGGCCACTGTGGCGACTGAATATGCCCTAACAGATGCTTGCCTGCTAGATAACGCAGTGCTGGGCAGTGGTGATATGGGCGTCTCCTATGGTTCCTCCTATGGCAGTGTAGAAGCAGTGGTCGATCTCGTCGAAATGCTGCAACATCACAGTATGGCCCGGTTGACCGCTACCACCTATGTTCGCATGATGAGCCACACTGCACCTGCCAATATAGGTGTTTTTTTTGGTTTGAAGGGGCGAATCATTACCACCTCAAGCGCCTGTACAGCTGGTAGCCAAGGCATAGGTTATGCGTATGAGGCTATAAAATACGGCAAACAGAACTTGATGGTTGCAGGCGGTAGCGACGAGCTTAGCCCCGCTAGCGCGGCCATTTTTGATGCCTTGTATGCGACTAGTATAAAGAATGACACCCCTGATTTGACACCGCGCCCGTTTGACCAAGATAGAGATGGGCTGGTTATCGGCGAAGGAGCAGGGAGCCTGATTCTTGAAGAGATGACCCATGCGGTTGAAAGAGGCGCTACAATTTATGCAGAGCTGGTTGGTTATGGCACCAATTCTGATGGTAGTCATATTACCCAGCCAAATGCGGAAACAATGCGCCGGGCAATGGAGTTGGCCCTGGCAGACGCTCGCATTGAAGCGGAAGCAATTGGCTATATCAGTGCCCATGGTACTGCAACAGACCGTGGGGATTTTTCTGAGTCGAGAGCGACGGCTAAATTATTTGGCAATAAGATTCCGTTTAGTACCCTGAAGGGTAATTTAGGGCACACCCTGGGCGCGTGTGGCGCAATAGAGGCCTGGGCGGCAATCCACATGATGAATGAAGGTTGGTTCGCGCCAACGCTAAATCTTGATGCCCCTGATCCAGAGTGTGGGGATTTAGCTTATATTATTGGTTCTGAATATAAGTCGGACTGTGAATATATTATGACTAATAATTTTGCTTTTGGCGGTATTAACACTTCGTTAATTTTTAAACGTTTTGGATCGTAATGGAGGTTATTTTTATATGTTCAATATCAGTGAAAGTCTTCTGAATAAAGGAATGTTGTTTGTATTGCCGATATTCATCATGCTTTTTTGTGCTAGTGAGGCGCATGCCCGAAATGAGCGCATAAGCTTTTCTATTCAAAATGTGTTGAATTCTAGTATAGCTGAAGAGCGCCTAAGCGATCAGGTAAAGGTCTATTTCGGAACGCAGTTCGATGGAGAAATTGCTATGAATTTTGGTGAGTATCGAACAAATAAAAAAACAAATGCGTTTAACAAGTCCGATCTCAAAGCTTGTAATTGGGCATTTCTTTCTGCTCTGCTGTCGCTTCAGAACCGGGCATTGCGTGAAGGGGGTAATGCAGTTATTAACATCAAAAGCAATTACCAGAACAAGGAGTTCGCTAGTAAGACCGAATTTGAGTGTGGCGCTGGCAATATAATCGCGGGTGTTGCCTTGAAAGGTACTGTCGTGAAATTAAAACCTTAATTATGAAATCAGAAAAAGATCGTATTGCACCTCATCCAGTTTTATCGACGTATTATGTTGATGAGAAAGAGCGACGTCAGCGTGTTGATGGCATGTTCGATGCGTCTGCAAAACATTACGACTGGATCATCAATGTGATGAGCTTTGGCTCTGGTAGGCACTATCGACGTACCGCACTGTTACGAGCGGGACTTGCCCCGGGAATGAAGGTGCTTGATGTTGGCGCTGGTACCGGAGTCGTATCGCTGCCGGCCCAAATAATTGTTGGTAATGAGGGCTTGGTCGTCGCTGTAGACCCCAGTAGAGGTATGTTGACTGAAGCAACAAAGTTAGGTGTAAAGCAAGCTGTTATGGGGCTGGGGGAGCGCTTGCCTTTGGAGGATAATTCCTTTGACATGGTGACGATGGGTTATGCGCTACGTCATGTGGACGACCTGAGAATGCTATTTTCTGAATATCTGAGGGTATTGAAGCCAGGAGGTAAAATCCTCTTGCTTGAGATCAGCCGCCCTAAAGGGAAACTTGGGTTGGCCGCGCTAAAATTTTACATGAAAACTGTGGTGCCAGGTATTACCCGGCTTGTTCGACGGAGTAGCGATGCGCAGGAGTTGATGCGCTACTATTGGGACACTATTGAGCAGTGTGTACCGCGACCGACTATACTTGCCGCGATGGAAGACGCGGGTCTGGAGCAGTGCGAATGCCTTCTTGCGATGGGTATCTTTAGTGAATATCGGAGCAGCAAGCCCGGCTAATGAGCGGTTATGGATTGACCTGTGATTACGTATGCTCACATATATTTAGTACGAAATGTTAAGCTTGATTTTTCAAGCCTTATGAGTTCGCAGTCAACCGGTATTTGACTGCAAGAAGAGAAAATCCGGAGAATATTAATGGTAAAACAGTCAGATAGCGAGCAAAAGTTGGCTAGTATCCTGGTCGCGGTGCTGGACCTTGAAGATATCAAAGCTGAAGATATCGACCCAGTTGCGCCCTTATTCGGTGCTGACCAGCCGGGCAGTCTTGGCCTTGATTCGATCGACGCATTAGAGATTTCATTGGCGATTGCCAAGAGCTACAATGTGCAGCTGAAGGCCGATGATGGAAACAACAAATCAACCTTTGAAAGTTTACGCTCTTTGTCTGACTACGTGTTAGCTCAGGGCTGATTAGCGTCCGCACTGGTCATGACAATGCAAGCCGTCTTGCTACTGCTTTATCCGTTAAATGTTTACCTGGGAATCCTCCTGGATATCCCCGTCATGCAGGTTATTGCCATCATCACGCTCTCCGCTGGTCTGTTATATCAGGAGTTGATGAATGGCAATTATCGACTGTGGCTGATTTTTATACTGGTTGTCTTGACCTCATTCGGAGTTGCTTATTTCGATCTGGTTATCTATTTTCTCTACCTGCCCCCGGTTCTCATTCCACTGTTAGTATTTAGCCTGTTTTTCAGAAGTTTGTTGCCGGGTAATACGCCATTTGTAACCGCTATTGCTGCGCAGTCTAGGGGGGAGCTGACCGAAGAGCTGAGCCTGTATACGCGTCATGTCACCATAATCTGGGCAATCATACTTGGACTTCTAACCATTGAGGCAATACTGTTTCCGTGGTTGGTGTCTGACCATATCTGGTCGTTGTTTACCAATATCATCAACTATGTAGTGATAGCGTTGATGTTCGTAGGGGAGTATATTGTCAGGAGAGTTAGATTTCGCGATTATGAGCATCCTGGGTTTATTCAGTATCTGCAACTTGTCTTCCGCGCAAATGTACGAAAACTATAAAATGTCACAGGGGCTAGGGCTGTTCTCACGGTACCGGCCGGATGAAGGCGTCGCCTGGCGTGATTCTCGTCTGGTGACTCAGCAAGCATTTTTGCATCGAGTTTTTGCCTTGGCGGAACGTCTCCCTGAGCAGCGGTATATTATTAATTTGTGCCGAGACCGGTATAATTTCACACTCGCTTTTTGTGCTGCTCTGATTAGGGGGACAAGCAGTCTATTACCGCCAAATAGGCAGCCAGAGACAGTTACTGAGATCGCTTCCGAATATCAGGTGTCTAACTGCCTGGTTGATGATGGTTCAATTATCGATGGGCTTAATTGTATCGATGTTCGGGAAGAGCGAAAAGAACCGTTGAGGAGAGGAACGTTAGAGATGCCAGTGATTGCAGCTGATCAGGTGGCAGTTATCGCCTTTACTTCCGGTAGCACCGGGAAACCAGTCGCAAATATAAAGTGTTGGCATACACTTGTTGGCACCTCTAAATTATTAGCGAAACGGTTTTTTGAGAATATTTCTGAGAGGCCAAATATCGTTGCAACCGTTCCGGCGCAGCATATGTACGGCCTTGAAATGAGCGTAATGGCCGCATTGCATGGGGGAGGCGTTATGGTCTCTGCGCACCCGTTTTTTCCGCAGGAGGTAGCAGAAAGTCTTGCACAGATCCCTGAGCCACGCTGCCTGGTGACGACGCCAGTTCATATGCGGGCGATGGTAGGGTCTGGTGTTATCATGCCGCATGCGGTCAGGGTTGTCTCTGCAACTGCACCTTTGACAAAAAAAATTGCCCGGCAAACAGAATTGCTATTTGGCTGTGATGTTGAAGAGATATACGGCTGCACAGAAGCGGGTAGTCTTGCCAGTCGACGAACTGTTATTGAGGATGAATGGCATCTGTTGGATGGAATGGCGCTTTCAAAAAAGGGGGCGCAGGTGTTGGTCAATGGCGATCATCTGACAGAAGCAACCCCGTTGCAGGACAATCTGGAACTTGTCGATATTTGTACATTCAACTTTATTGGGCGAGCATCAGATTTGGTTAATATTGCGGGTAAACGCATATCGCTGGCTGATGTAACACGTAAGTTACTGTGTATTGACGGGGTTGATGATGCCATTGTTTTTATACCAGAAGGGGGTGAAAAGCAGATACAGCGACTAGCTGCGTTGGTGGTATCAGATCTCTCTAATCATGAGATTTGCCAGCAACTGGTTCGTTTTTTAGATCCTGTTTTTATTCCCCGACCGTTAAAAAGAGTGGCCCAGCTACCGAGGAATGAACTTGGCAAGGTTATGTTACATGCTGCTCAGGATATTATTAAAAAGGGGCTGTCATAGATTAACAGGAGTGTTAGTCTATGAAAATGCCTATAAGTCGTTGTAAATTATCGAAGAAAGTTCAGAAACAACTTCTCCAGTTTTTTGTAAATGAAGTAACAGCCCGAAGAGCCTCTGATTTGTTGGGGATAAACCGTTGTACAGCGACATTGTATTACCGGAAAATCAGAGAGATCATTTACGATCATCTAAAGCAGGAAGCAGAGGAATATTTTGAAGGAGAAGTCGAATTAGATGAGTCGTATTTCGGTGGTAGGCGTAAGGGAAAGCGAGGTCGTGGTGCCGTAGGAAAAGTCTATACAAAAGTGATTGAAGATACTAAGACAAATCCCTTAATGCCCATTATTAAAAGGAAAATAGTACTGGATAGCGTGGTCTACACCGACTGCTACCGCTCACTCCTACAACACGCTGGATGTGCAGGCTTTCATCACCATCGGATCAAGCACACAAGCCATTTTGCGGAGGGACAATCTAATCACATCAACGGGATTGATAACTTTTGGAATCAAGTTAAAAGAGTCTTACGAAAGTATAACGGTGTTCCAAAGAAATCTTTTCCTTTTTTCCTAAAAGAATGTGAGATCCGATTCAATTATGCACCATCTAATGAGCAGTTTAAAACACTCATTAAATGGTGCAATATGCCTTCCCATTTGACTAAGGTTCGCCTGCGGGCTAGCCTACAACACCATGGGGACAGGTTACGCTGCAGATATTTTGGATTTTTCTGATAGGTTCCACACCGAAGAAGCTTGTTTCGAGTACTTGAGAGAGATTCGGTGGCCGGGTGGATTTATTTGTCCAGCTTGCGGTCATCGCGGTGGTTGGTGGCTCGAAAAATATTTCCGGTTTGAATGTAAGTCGTGTCATAGACAGACATCACCGCTAAGTGGCACGGTGATGCATAGGTCACACTTGCCGTTGCGGCTTTGGTTTTGGGCCGCATATTTTGTCTCCACGCACACACCTGGTATCAGTGCAGTTCAATTGCAGCGTCAACTCAGTATCAAGAAGGTGGATAGTGCCTGGTACTTGCTCCACAGATTGCGAAGAGGAATGGTGCGGCAGAACCGTGAACGGCTCTCTGGAACAATCGAAGCCGATGAAACCCATATCGGTGGACCGGTAAAAGGGAAAGCGGGCCGTGGCGTCGCAAAAGCGAGAACCAAGACTTTAATAGCCGGAGCAGTAGAAATTATCACCTACACGCAAGGGAATAACTTTCGGGAGAAAGCAGGGCGTTTGCGATTAGCTATTCTTAAAGACGCCGGAGAGAATGAGATCAAAGCATTCCTCAATAGCAATGTCGTCGAGGGCAGTAAGATAAAGTCCGATGGCTGGAAGGGGTACTCGGTAAAAGCCTTGTCAGGATACGAACATCTGAGACGGACCCAGGGTGACTCGGCAATGGCTGGTAAACACGCTCCACATATCCATAGAGCGTTTGGCAATCTGCAGACCTGGCTGAACGGAATTCACCATGTCGTGGATTCTAAGTATATCCAGCACTATCTGAATGAGTTTGTCTTTTGCTACAATCGCCGTGAGACTCCAATGGCTACCTTTAGGAGCTTGCTGAAAATCGTGGACAGTAGCTCAAAGCCCTTGGGATTCAAGAGCTTAAAGCAACCTTAGTTAAATGGGAAGGCATATGGTGCATAATTGAACCTGATCTATGACAGCTCCTAAAATAAAGCTATGGCACTGACACTGATTGATTTACAGATACCCCAGGCGCACGCTTGTTATGATGCCCACTTTCCCGGCAATCCCATTGTGCCGGGCGCATTGTTATTGCAGTGGATCGCAAACCGTGCCCATGATGTGCTTGGTTTTCAAGTTTCGAAGGTGAAGAGTATGAAGTTTATCACGCCGGTAAAACCGAATGATCGCTGTGTACTCGAATTTAGTCTTCAAAAAAGTGTTATTGATAATGAGGAGATGATAATCAAGGTGTGTTGCAAGCGTGGTGCTGTGGTTATTTGTAAAGGTACTTTATTGTCATCGAATAAATTGACGGATAAGCTGTAAAATGAGTACACAGTGGACACAACAAGCTGAACGGAGCAATAAAGGAATGCTATCGGTGTTGGCGTGGATTGCTACTCACATCGGTCGTACTCCCATCCGGTTGATACTGCCTCTAATCGTTATCTATTTTTTTTTAACCGGGGGTAAAGCCCGTTCTGCATCAAAGCACTATCTGAACAAGGTGTTCGGACGTAAACCAACCATTATTGAGCAGTTTCACCACTTTTATGTATTTGCCGTGGTGTCGATTGATCGTCTGTTCTTCTTATCAGATCGCCACAAAGATTATCAGGTCGAATTTTTTGGGCTGGAGATCATTAATCGATATGTTACCCAGGGACAAGGGGGGTTGTTGTTTGTTTCTCACTTGGGTAGCGCTGATGTGATGCGGGTGTACGGCGCTAAAGAGCATCATATTCCGCTTCGAATCTTGATGGATCGTGCTCATAACCCTGGGGTTGTTGAATTGCTTGAAGCGCTTAACCCCGAGATGGCAAGTCGAGTGCTGGATTCGGGTCGTTCCGCACCAGAATTAGCATTGGCTATACAGGAGAGCCTGAAGGCGGGTGACCTCATCGGCATCATGGCAGATCGGCCGAGAGTCGGAGAACCAGTTCATCACTGTAATTTTCTGGGTGATGCCGCTGCTTTTCCTACCTCGATTTGGTCGTTGAGCCTAGTGCTAAAGGTGCCTATTATACTATGCGTTGCTCTTTATAGAGGAGGCAACCGGTATAGCGTCTATTTTGAATTGATGGATGAAAAACCTTCTGCACCACGTAATCAGCGTCAACAGGTAGTTGCAAATTACGTAGAGAGATATGCATCGCGTCTTGAGTATTATGTTCACGAGGCGCCTTATAACTGGTTTAATTTCTATAACTTCTGGCATTATGAATCCTCTTCAAATTACTAACTATACGCTTCTGACTGCACTTGGGGCAGGTGTTGAGGCGAACTGGCAAGGCCTAAACGCCGGCGAATCAGCCCTTCACCCCTGCGAGTTTTATGACATCGCCGATCTTCACACGTGGGTGGGCGAGGTTGATGGCCTGGACGAGGTTGTTATCGGCAGGGAGTTTTCAAAATTCGACTGTAGAAATAACCGCCTTGCACTTCAAGGGTTAAAACAGGATGGTTTTATTGGGTCTGTACAGCAGGCCAAAAGCCGTTATGGAGGTGATAGAGTTGGTGTGTTTATTGGTACCAGCACCTCGGGCATACACCAGACTGAGCGCGCCTACCTCGCCCGTCAAAATGAGCATGCCGCGTTGCCTGGTTGGTATCACTATGAGGAAACACAGAATACCTATTCTGTCGCCGAGTTTGTTCGACTCTATACAGGGTGTGAAGGTGTCAGTGTTGCCATATCAACGGCATGTTCATCAAGTGCCAAGGTTTTTGCATCGGCCTACCGGGCTATTCATTTAGGACTCTGCGATGCTGCAATTGTCGGTGGTGTTGACTCCTTGTGTTTGACGACTTTGTACGGTTTTGATTCCCTGCAGTTACTTTCAGACGAACCATGTCGCCCTTCTGATCGATTTCGTAACGGAATATCAATAGGCGAAGCGGCGGGGTTTGCGTTGCTACAGCGCTTTCCGGAGGCGGGAGGCTTCAGTTTACTGGGGTATGGTGAGAGTAGTGATGCTTTTCACATGTCTTCGCCTCACCCCGACGGTGAGGGCGCATACCTCGCGATGCAGGCAGCGTTGCATTCTGCCGGAATGGAGGCAGAGCAGATCGATTATATTAATCTCCATGGGACGGCAACGGTTGCAAATGATCTCGCCGAGGGGGTGGCAGTCAGTCGCCTGTTTGGCAATAAGACACCGTGCAGTTCAACCAAGGGGTGGACGGGGCATACGCTTGGCGCAGCTGGGATTGTTGAAATTGTTTTTTCGCTGTTGAGTCTTAAACATGGACTTATGCCGTGTAGTCTCAATACTCAACAGGTAGACTCAGATATCGGAATCAATATCCTGATGAAAAGCCATTCACAACCCGTAAAAATAGTGTTGAGTAATTCGTTTGGTTTTGGAGGCAATAACGTCAGCTTGATAATAGGTGAAACAGTATGAAGCCAGTTTATATTGATGCTGTTGGTCTAGCGGCTCCAGGGCTGTCATGTTGGGGTGCCGCACGAGCTGTGCTGGCGGGAGAGGCCATGCTCAAGCCTGAGCCACTGGCACGGTATCGGCCGCAACTGTTAGCTGCCAATGAGCGACGTCGAGCAACCCATATTATCAGATTGGCGTTCCAAGCCGGGGAAGATGCTGTGCTCGATAAAGATATTGAGCTGAATAAACTAGCCGCGGTGTTTGCCACTTCGGGTGGTGATTTAGATATAATTGATAGCTTATGTCGAGTATTTTCTGGGCCGGACCGAGCCGTATCACCGACGCAGTTTCATAATTCCGTGCATAATTCGGCTGCGGGGTACTGGAGTATTGGCACTGGCTCTCAGGCACCTTCAAGTAGTTTGTGCGCGTGCAACTATACCTTTGCTGCTGGCTTACTTGAGGCAGTGATGTTTGCAACGGTTGAAGTAATGCCGACACTGCTGGTCGTTTATAATATCAGCGCACCACCTCCTATGCGCGAAAAAGTACCTGGAAATACCCCTTTCAGCATGGCATTGTTATTGTCTCCTCAAAAAACAGAGCGCTCATGCGCGCGCCTGACATTGAAGCTTGTCACTGGGGTATGCGATGAATCGGAAGCACTATCTGCTGAGCTTGATCCGATGAGAAAAGATAATCCCGCAGCAAAGGCTATTCCATTGCTTGAACTGTTGGCGCGAAAGATGAGTGGGTCGCTAATGTTTAATACCACGAGCCAGCAGTTTATTGAAGTGAATATGATGCAATGTTGATTGGCAAAGTCGAAATTGAGCAGATGATTCCTCATGGAGGGCAGATGTGTCTGCTGGACGAGGTGATCATGTGGGACCAGCACAAAGTCATTTGTGCTACCATGTCGCACCGTCGCCCTTCTAACCCTTTGATGATAAATGGGCAACTGGGAGGAATGATGTTGGTGGAGTATGGTGCGCAGGCGGCGGCTGTTCATGTTGCATTGCTACAGAAAGGCTCCAGGGGTGGGCAGCCAGCTTACCTTGGTGCGATAAAGCAGCTAGCGCTATTCACTGATTATATCGATAAAGTTGAAGGTTTATTGATAGTGGAGGCTGATTGCCTCTGGCATAATATGGATGGTGCAATTTATTCAATTCAGGTGAAATCGGCTGATCAGCCGCTGATAGCAGTCAGAATCTCACTACTAGAAGGCAGATGAAAATAGTGACTGGATGCAGTCGTTTTCAATACATTGATGATGGTAGGTAACACAGGAGAATTTTATGTACAAAGATAAAGCACTGGTTCTATATTCAGCCGTAATTATGTTATTGGGTGTCGTTTTTCCCGCTGTCGTAATGGCAGACCCGGCAGCGCTCGAGAGCGAAATAAAGAGCTATAGTGAAATCTTTAAAACGGGAAGTTTGTCTTCAAAAAAGAAGGCTATCAATAAACTTGAATGGCTCGGCATTTCTGATACGCGTGTTTATGACCCACTGGCAGAGCTTATCCTTGCCAAATTGACGACAACTGAAAAGGTGCTCGCTAAGCAGTTCACATACTATATTAAAGGACTGGCTTTTTCTGGTCATGAAAAGTATAAAAAAATACTGCAGAAGATTGAAAGTGAGGCTAACCACAGATACTTAATCAAACACTCACGCAAGGCACTTATTCGCCTTGAAAATCATGCCAGGTGGAACCCTGTCATCTCGGCAGGGCTTGATAAGAAAGAGGTCACTCGCAATGACATACAGCGAGTTAAGAACATGTTGACGTC
>QIHT01000225.1 GCA_003229115.1 Gammaproteobacteria bacterium
GTAAGCTTGCCGGCTGAATTTTAGTCTAGCAAGTCTAGTATATAAGCCCACATTGGGCGTTAAACACCTGGCTAACAGGAGGTATGGATGAGAGATCTATATTTTATGAGGTATGGTTATATAAAAAGTCTGGCTATTCTGTGTACAGTTCTGTTGCTGTCTGCGTGCGATGGTCTGGATGGTACGACACCTTCTACAGGTGGTGAGAATTTGGCTGGTCCGGTTATAGATCCTCCGGTTATAGATCCACCGGTTATAGATCCTCCGGTTATAGATCCACCGGTTATAGGTCCTCCAGGTTCAGTAACCTTGCGCTGGACGCCCCCTGATCTAAGGGCTGATAACATCACACCCCTGGCTATGTCAGACATTGACGGCTACCGGATATATTACGGTACAACGCTGGGTATTTATCCAAATTCAGTTGATATTCCTGATCGTACTGTGCAGCAGCTTACAGTGGACGATATCCCGGCCGGACTCTATTTTTTCGTGATGACGACCATAGATTCAGATGGCCGTGAGAGTATATTCTCTTCGCCAGTGGTTGAAAGACAGGTTTAACGAACAGACTGTTTTGAGCTTTTAGGCCATTATTATTGAGTGGCTGATAGATAAAGAGCTTTAAAAAAACCCGCGGTCAGCGGGTTTTTTTATATGAGCACGTGTTCGCCGGGTTTATTTCATAGGATGACGAATGAACCAATAAGACATAAATCTGGTCACTACACACGCACCCCCTGATACTACGCAAGAGCACAGGCTACCTGCAATAAGGATGCAGTATTCTCAGACGTGCTTAACATGCCATCTTTAATCGATGTATGAAATTCGATAGCTTGCAGATGGTTTGTTTTATCTTTTTATTACAGAGAAACTGTAAAAAATAGTGACACATAGTTCGGGTGCTGTTATACAATCAGCTATGGAGTGGCATATTTTTGTTAGATAAATAATGAATCTGGGTTTATACAGTTACCTGGGAGCAGTTGTCGCCTACGGTTTTTTTACCGTTTTACTGCTGTTTAGCTGGCGCAGTAGTCTACAGGGCAAGCAGCTCACCATCGTTATCGCCACTAGGGCCGCTTTAGCCGCCGAAATAGCAACCAGGGGTACCGAGCAAGTAGTCGCTTACCAGGTGTTCGAAGTTTTAAGATACATGGCCTGGTATGTTTTTTTGCTTAAGTTGTTTGATATGGCTGTAGCCCAGGGAAGTGGTTATAAAAAATTTGTAAGCTGGGCTCTACCGTTAAGCGTGGGTTTTTCAGGCCTGGTAGTGGTTAGTGAAGTTTTTGTACTTACCGGGCTAGCTAGCCTACAAATCGCCGGCCATGTCGTCATGGCACTGATTGGTTTGGCTATTATCGAGCAATTATTTCGTAATACATCGGTGCGACATCGATGGGCCACCAAACACCTTTTTATTGGTACAGGCGCCATCTTTGCGTTTGATTTTTACCTGTATGCCGATGCCCTGCTATTTCGCGGTATTGATCAGGAGTTGTGGGAAGCCAGGGGTATTGTCCATTTTGTAGCCATCCCTCTAATAGCCATTTCAGCAGTTCGTAGCAAAAGCTGGTCGCTTAACATTTTTGTATCTCGGGATATTATTCTCAATACAACGGCCATCATGGGGGGCGGTGTGTACCTGTTGCTGATGTCGGGCGCAGGATATTATCTGCGAGAGTACGGTGGTAGTTGGGGACGCCTGGGTCAGATACTGTTTTTTTCATTGGCGATTGCTTTGCTTGTAGCAGTGTTATCTTCGAGCCTGGTGCGAGCGCGTATCAAGGTGTTTCTGGGCAAGCACTTTTATAAAAATAAATATGATTACCGCATTGAATGGCTCAGATTGACAGAGGAATTGAGTAATAAGGCGCAGAGTGGAACGCGCTACAGGGTTGTGGTTGAAGCGCTTGCCAACATAGTAGGCGCTCGTGCTGGATTACTTTGGTTAAATGACGAGCGTGCTGGTTATAAAAATGTCGCTGCCTGGCAAACCGGGCTGATTGACACAGTAGAGATGGATGACAGGCCACTGGTGCGATACTTTAAAAAAACGGGTTTCATCATTAATGTAAATGAACTCGATTTACATCCAGATGAGTACGAAGGCCTGGTGTTGCCCGAATGGTTAGCAGAAGTACAGCGCCCATGGCTAATGGTGCCGCTACAAGGTCAGGAGTCACTGATTGGCTTCATTGTTTTGAGCAACCCGTTGGTGGTCAGGTCAGTAAACTGGGAAGACAGGGATTTACTTGTCACAGCAGCTCGGCAGATTTCCAGTTATCTGACAATGTTAATGACATCTGATGCGTTAGCTGAGTCTAAACAGTTTGAAGTGTTCAGTCGATTATCTGCTTACATGGTGCATGATCTGAAAAATATTGCCTCTGAGCTTGAAATGGTGACGCGCAATTCTAAAAAACATATGAGCAATAAAGAGTTTGTTGAGGATGCTTTCGATACAGTTGACAACGCTACCTGCGATATAAAAAGGTTACTGGAGCAATTGCGCAACAAACGTGCTCAGTCGGAGAAAACAAGCATTATCGATTTAGGTGTGGTTGTGCAGGAGGTCGTAGACAATAAACAGGGGCGGCTTCC
Source organism: Gammaproteobacteria bacterium (assembly GCA_003229115.1). GTDB lineage: Bacteria > Pseudomonadota > Gammaproteobacteria > SZUA-229 > SZUA-229 > SZUA-116. Next base: position 2,608 of record QIHT01000225.1, read on the forward strand.
CAGGCCTCGTTTAAAAATAATTAATGAGACATGTTTTGTTGTGGCAGAGAAAAGCCGACTGGCTAACGTGCTGGCACATTTGATAGACAATGCACAACAGGCTACGCAAGATAAAGGCAGTATAAATATCACGGTATCAAGTAATGGCAACATGCACATCATTCAGATAATAGATGATGGACACGGTATGGACGCTGATTTTATTAGAAACCGGTTGTTTAAAGCTTTTGATACGACGAAAGGTAATGCAGGTATGGGAATCGGCATGTATGAAAGCCGGGAGTTCGTGCAACAACTCGGTGGAGATATTTATATTCAGAGCGTGGTCGGAAAAGGATCAACGGTTTCACTACATATCCCTGCAGGTCCGCAGGCTGAACAGGTAACTACCGATGCCTGATTCAATCTTATACCGATGTTCTTTCAGGGGTTTAAACTTCAGATATGGCTGACACGAAATTAAAAACATTACTGGTAGTTGAGGATAACCCGGGTCTGCAGAAACAGCTTAAGTGGGCATTTGAGGGGTGCGAAGTTTATCTCGCTGGTGACAGAGCCTCAGCGATCAAGTTACTTAAGCTACATACACCGCCGGTGGTGACATTAGACCTGGGTTTACCACCAGACCCAACCAATGCCAGTGAAGGGCTCGCAGCACTGGAAGAAATTTTTAGCGTCGCGCCACACACAAAAGTGATTGTGGTGACGGGTAATGATGATCGGCAAAATGCCCTGAAGGCTATATCACTGGGAGCTTACGATTTCTACCAGAAACCGGTTGAACCAGAAATGCTTAGTTTGATCGTGGCTCGTGCTTTCAATCTGTGCGAGCTTGAGGAGGAGAACCGAAGGCTTGTGGCGGAGGCTTCGTCTTCCCCGCTGGATGGCATTATAGGAGCGAGTCCCAAGATGTTAGAGGCATGCCGAGTAGTCGAAAAAGTAGGGCCTTCGGAGGCGACCACCCTGGTGCTAGGAGAGAGCGGAACGGGTAAAGAACTGATTGCACTAGCACTACATCGTTTGAGCCCCCGCTGTGATGCGCCTTTTGTGGCACTGAACTGTGCGGCGATTCCTGACAATCTGCTCGAAAGTGAGCTGTTTGGTTATGAAAAAGGTGCGTTTACCGGGGCGGTTAAACAGACACCCGGCAGAATTGAAAGCGCGAATGGTGGCACGGTATTTCTTGATGAAATTGGTGATATGCCAATGCCTTTACAGGCTAAGATGTTGCGTTTTCTACAGGAGCGAGTGGTGGAACGTATCGGCGGGCGCAACACCATAGCCGTGGACGTGAGAATTATCTGTGCAACACATCGCAATTTAGAGCAGTCTATTAAGGAGGGTTTGTTTCGAGAAGATTTGTACTATCGAATCAGTGAAATTGTGCTGGAGATTCCACCATTGAGAGAACGTGAAGGGGATAAATTACTGTTGGCACAGGTCTTTCTGGAAAAATTCAGTCAGGATCATGGCCGTAGCTTTCGCGGTTTTAGCGATGAAGCAAGAACCGAGATTAATGCTTATACGTGGCCGGGCAATGTACGTGAGCTGGAGAACAGGATAAAGCGCGCCGTGGTGTTAGCTGAAGATAACAGGATATCAGTAGCAGATATGGGATTCACAAATGTCAGTGACTCGCATTCATTGAATATTCGCGAGGCGAGAGAACATACCGAGCGTGAGATCATACAGCGGGCATTGGAGATTCATGAAAATAATGTTACGCATGCATCAGAAGCGATGGGCATCAGTCGTCCCTCACTTTACAAACTGGTTAAAAAACTGGGATTGTCGGAGCCCGGCAAGCAGTGAGCGCTGAGCAAGTAAAAACAGGCTGGCGTTTCGCCGGCCCGAGCATTGTTGTATTGCTGTTGCTGATACTAGTCTTTTATCAGCGAACGGTGTTGTACCTGGTTGATTTGTGGAATCAGCTTGATACCGGGGAATATGCACACGGTTACCTGGTGCTGGCCATTAGCATCTACCTGATATTTATCAACCGAGAAAAATTATCAGCCTTGACGCCTTGTCCTGAATACCGGGCATTGATACTGGTAGCAGCGGCGAGTATGTTGTGGATGGTGTCTGCTCTGGTTGATGTTCAGATGTTGCAGACAGTGGGGCTACTGTTGCTGGTACTAAGTATTAGCTGGGCAGTGCTGGGCAACCAGGTGATCCGGGTACTGGCATTGCCAATTTTATTTATCAGTTTTGCCATTCCCATCTGGTTTCCACTGTCGTCTGTACTACAAAATCTGACTGCTGATGTCGTGTTTTGGGCCATACGCTTACTTAGTGTGCCCGCGTTACGTCAGGATAATATAATTGTACTACCGGCAGGTATGTTGTCGATTGAGGAATCCTGTAGTGGTTTGCGTTATTTGCTGGCAGCGCTGACGCTGGGCACGCTTTATGCTTACATGCAATATTCAGGGTTACGCGCCAGATTGATTGTTGTACTGGTTGCAGCGGGTTCTGCAGTACTGGCCAACTTACTGCGAGTTTTTATCGTGGTTTATCTGGGTTATACCAGCGAAATGCAACATCCACTGGTTCATGACCATCTCTCTCTAGGTTGGTACCTGTTTGCCGGGCTGGTTGTCATATTGTTAATTTTTGACGTCTACCTGAACAGGGGGCAGCCATTGATTGAACCGGGTAAATCGCAGGAGCGGGATGGTGCAACAACGTCGGTGGTTTGTAAAACAAGCCTTAGGCACTATTTTATGTTTGTTGTCGGAGGGGGTTTGCTGGTATTCCTCGCACCCGCTGCTGTTTATCAGGTTAATCACCCGTCAGCTGATCAAGTCGTGAATCCGGTACCAGAGTTACCGGTAAAAGCAGGGGACTGGTTGAGGTTTGTTGCAGGGAGGACTGACTGGATGCCGGTGTATCATGGGGCAGTTAACCAGAAACAGTTTTATCAAAAAGATAATAACGAGGTTGTTTTTTATATGGGGTATTACCCTGTACAAAATCAGGGTGAAGAACTAATTAATGACCTCAATCACATTAGCGATAAAAAAGTGTGGCGTACTATTTATCCCAGAGCGCGTATACGTGATTTGGGTAAGCGGCAGGTGTTTGAACAAATGCTTGAAAACGGCGCGAAAAAACAACGTTTAGTATGGTACTGGTATAACATTTCAGGCAAGGATACGACAAATAAATATGAAGCTAAAGTTTTGCAGGCGCTGGGTTTGCTGACAGATAAATCCTGGGCTTATGTTGCAGCCGTTTCAGCACAGACTGGCGATGATGCTGATTTTACCCGACAGGTTTTAAAAGACTTTGTTTTATCGATAGAAAAACCAATGAAAAAAGAAATAAGCCTGGTTGAAGAATAGCATTAGAAAAATATTACATGATTACATGACTATGTTGCTGTTGCCCATTTTTTGATAACAGCCATAAACAAGAGAACGAGTTAAGTTGCAGGAGGAAATTGTGCAAACCAGGAACATAACACCGACCTGTATTCGAGGAATTTTTCTGCTGCTGGCGACGCTGGTGCTTTTTGCCTGTGGCGACGCAGAAGTCAATGATAAGCAGATGGTTGAAGTGGCCAGAGGATATCTGGCTCAAAATAAACCCCGTGAAGCAGCTATAGAGTTGAAAAATGCGCTGCAGGGAAATCCTGATAATGCAGAAGCGCGTTATATGTTAGGTATGATTAATCTTGATGTGGGAGATATAGCCTCAGCAGAAAAAGAGTTTCGTCGCGCTGCTGCTGCCGGCTGGTTAGAAGAGCAAACACAGGTTGGTTTGGCCAGAGCAATGGTTCATCGCAGAGCATTCAGAAAGCTTCTTGATGGCATAAAAATTAAGGACAGTTATTCTGTTAATGCACGCGCTGACCTGCATGCTTTGAGAGCATTGTCGCAGGCAGCTTTGGGTGACATCGAGCAGGCCAGAGTCACTTTGAACCAGGGGTTCAAACTGGACGCAAAAGCTTTCCATGTAATGAAGTCAGCTATTCAAATTCAATTTGCTGCGGGTGAACTGAAAAATGCTGAGGAAAATTTAAAACAGGCGCTGGCAATTTACGGAGAGAATCGGGAGATTTTGTTGCTAAGTGCGGTGGCAGCACTTCGAAAAAAAGATAAACAACAGGCTGCCATAGCGTTTCGTAAAGTCATTGAGCTGGATGCCATTAACCTGGTTAGCATGTACGGGCGGCAAGCCCGGCCAGCTTTAGCCCGACTGGAAATAATGGACGGGAATCTTGATCAGGCGCAGGCCATTTTGGCACCACTTACCAGGCAGAACGCCAAAGATCCCGAGACTAACTTTGTGCTGGCTTTGCTTGCTTTTGAACGGGGTGAACTGGATTTTGCTGAAGAGCGCCTGCTCACTGTGCTTAGAGTGGCACCAGATCACGCCAAAACGCACCTGTTATTTGGCACAGTGAGTTATGCGCAGCAGGATTATGAACAAGCGGCATACTACATTGCCAAGTATATCAGTGTGAACCCCGGCAATCTGGGTGCCCGGAAATTACTGGGGCGAACTTATATCAGGCTTGGCCAACACCAGAAAGCGCAGGAGATGTTACAGGCGAGCCCTGAAAGCAGTGGCGATGATGCTGAGCTACTGGCTTTGGTCGGTCTCTCGCAGTTAGAAAGCGGCGACCTCGAGTCGGGTATAGCCGGAATGGAAAAAGCCGTCATGGTAGCACCTGAGAGTTTGAGTTTGAGAAATCAACTGGCCAGGGCCTATATTTCTGCGGGCGAAACAGAAAATGCTATCAAGGAGTTGAATGCCATTCTTGCCAAAGGAGGCGATAAAAAACAGGCGCAAGCCTTATTGGTATTCGCACATATAAAAGCGGAAAACTATGATAAAGCGATAGATGTTGTGCTGGATATGCTTCAACAAAATCCGCAAGATCTAGCAGTATTGACACTGGCAGGTAATGTGTTCGTGGTAAGTAATGACAGGCCTGAGGCGCGTAAATATTTCAACAAGGCACTGCAGGCGGATGCTGATTATGTGCCAGCGACCATGTTGCTTGCAAGGCTCGAGGAACTTGATGGTTATCCCGATAAGGCGGAAGCATTGTATAAAAGACTGGCGAATGCGAACAAAGAAAATGTCGTGGCTTTAATGGCGTTGGCGCGTTTGGCCAGGTCACAGAACAAGTCAGTGGAAATGATTGACTGGCTTGAGCAGGCGCGCAAGCAAGCTCCTCAGGATATCAGATCCTACAAAATTCTGGCTGAGCACTACCTGCGTAAAAAACAGTTGAAAAAAGCGGTGCTGTTGGTTGAGGAGGCAATTAAAATTGCGCCGCGCGATAACACGCTGTTGACTATGCAAGCCAGATTACAGATGGCTGAAGGTCAGCATAATAAAGCTTTGTTGGCTCTCAATAACCTTGTTTTGAGGGAGCCGGATTCGGTTTTTGTTCGGACAATGCTTGGAGAGGTCTATTTTAAACTGGATCAGCGAACAGACGCACGAAAACAGTTGGGTATCGTGCTCGAAAAGCAGCCTTACTATGTACCAGCGTTAGTACTGATGGGAGCTCTGGAGTTGCTGTCGCGTAACTACGAAAAAGCTTTGCAGTATGCAAATCAGATTCAAAAAGTTCAGCCTGATTTATATATGGGTTATGAAATCGCTGGTGATGCCTCAATGATAAAGAAAAATTACGTTGCTGCAAAAGCCAGTTATGAGAAAGCATTGGTGCGCAAGCCACTATCAGTGTTAGTCATCAAACTTTCTGAAGCTTCAACACGTTTGGGCAAGTTTGCTGAGGCAACAAAACCTTTGCTTATGTGGTTGAGTGATAAGCCTGATGATGCTCGTGTTCTTCAGTTTCTGGGAACTGCCTACCAGAATATGAAACAAAATGACAAAGCCATTGCAAAGTTTGAAAAAGTGCTTGTGGTGCAACCGGATAATGTCGTCGCTCTCAATAATTTGGCCTGGTTATATTCACTGGCGGGTAACCCAAAAGCTCTGGAATTAGCTGAGAGAGCTTATCAGGCCAGCCCTGATGATAATGGTATACAGGATACTTATGGCTGGATCCTGGTGCAGCAGGGTCAGGTTGAAAAAGGGCGGCAGATACTGGAACGGGTTATGAACGTTCTATCGGGAGTGCCAGAAGTTCAATATCACTATGCGGTTGCCCTGTTGAAGTCAGGCGAGGAAGCGCAGGCGAGGGAACTGCTTGGCAAACTGCTTCAAAGTGGTCAGTCTTTTGAGGGCCGTGAAGCAGCAGAGCAAATCATGCAGTAATTTTTTGTCAGATGCTCAAGGGTGCAAAACTTCCCGTGGCAGCAGTTACCCTTCCAGGGTCCAGGAAAGTGAACACGGTAGCAGTATCTTTGTGGCCAGTGTCCGTAGTCTATCCACTATCGAATTCAATGGTTCCAGTAATCATTGCAGCTGAGGCAAAGCCAGCGAGGACAAAAAGGCTAATAGCCAGAAATGTCTGGTATAAATTTTTCATCCTGGCTTCTCTATATTGCCAAAAATGAGCAAAGCTACGAGTTATCAAAAAAACTCACTATCAGCACGATGTGTGTAAAGGAATACTAACTTGCTTAAGGCGCTGGAATTGTAATTTATAGAGGCGCTCTGGTGTCTGAAATACCTCGACATAACGGCTTGATTTTGATCTGCAACGTATTTTTTGTATAAAAAACAAAAGGTTGCGAATTTTTGCGGCATTGTTAAAAAAAGTGACACTATTCAAGTAATGTTTACTGATCCCTAAGAACTTAAGGCTAAATAGGTTTGCGTCATCTATAATACCCGTTAGTTAAAGGGATGAAGGATGTGTTTACCTGGGCATAAAAACAGAAATATGCTCCAGGCTCAGATGAGCAGTGTTTTTCCCGCCATTACACCAAAATAATTTCAGTAGAATTAGCTTTTAATGAATGAACAATTAACCCAGATCTATGGATATCTACATGGTATGTGGCGCTATCGTTGGATGGCGCTTCTCATCGCGTGGGCTGTGGCTTTAGCTGGCTGGGTGTTTGTGGGCGCTATGCCAAACCAGTACAGTGCTAAAGCAGTGGTTTATATAGACACTACGTCGGTGTTGAAACCCCTGTTAAAAGGACTTGTTATGGAAACGGATTCGCAAGATGAGCTTCGGATGATGAGCCGGGTTATGTTAAGCAGGGAGAATCTTCTCACGGTTATTCGTGAAACAGATATGGATCTTGAGATTAAAAGCCCTGAGGCTAGAGAACGCCTGGTAGAGACACTTGCAGGTACTATTGTAGTAACGGGGGGCGGTAGAGCGAGAGGGCGGGGTTCCAAGAGTGATATTTACGAAATTAGTTATCAGAGCATATCAGCTGAACGAGCGTTTAAAGTTGTGTCGAACTTATTGAACACAATGATTGAGGGCACATTGAGTTCGACACGTACCGACACGATGATGGCCCAAAACTTTCTTGATACCCAGATAGCGGAGCATGAAGGTCGTCTGTCACGTTCTGAGCAGCAACTGGCAGAGTTCAAAAAAGCGAACGTCGGCTATATGCCCGACGAGAAGGGGGGTTACTATCAACGTCTTCGTACTGCCCAGGATAATGTAGAAATTACGCGTTCAAGCTTGCGCCAGGCACGGCGAACGCACCTGGAGTTAAGTAAACAGTTGAAAGGTGAAAGTCCTTTACTGAATAGCGCAAGCTATGAATTGGCGTCAGCAGCCAAACTTCGTCAGTATCAGGAAGAGCTTGCGCTCCTGTTAAATCAATTTACCGAACAGCACCCTGATGTGCGGTCGATTCGATCTGCAATGACTGATTTAGAGGCCAATCAGAATGCAGCTAGCAGTACGGTTTCTATGGTTGGTAGTGGGGATAGTGTGGAATTCAACCCCGTTTATCAGGCGATGAAAGTCGATTTGAGCAAGGCTGGTGTAGAAGTCGAAACTTTAAAGCTTCAACTGGTCGAACGCGAGAGTCGTGTGAAAAAACTAAAAGATTCAATTGATGTCATTCCGGGTGTAGAGGCCAAACTATCCAAACTGAATCGTGATTATGAATTGACACGCAGCCGTTATCTGCAATTAGTTGAACGCAGGGAGTCGGCACGATTGGCGCAGAGTGCTGGCCAGAGTACCAGCGATATTACGTTTCGCGTTATTGAGCCACCGATTGTGCCTCTTCGAGCCTCCGGGCCCAAGCGCTTGTTGTTGGTAACAACCGCATTACTGGCTGCGTTAGGGGCTGGTTTAGGCTGGAGCATTTTGAGATATCTGTTGCAACCAACGTTTATCGATCTTCAGCAAATAAGGCTAAGTACAGGTTTGCCAGTGCTCGGTACTGTCAGTTTGTATGTATCGCCAGAATACAGGCAAAAAAGACAGAAGCAACTGGCTACTTTTGTATCCGCTATCCTTTTATTAATGTGCGCATATGGTGGCGTTATTTATAGTGTATCAATATGAGCAATAAAGATAATGAACCGGCAACCATAGTCGACCTGATGGCATCAGAGAATGTCACTAGCGATAGAGAGAGAGATTATTTTCTCTCGCAAAACAACACTGATGCTGATCTTAAATCAGCAGGCAATGGACTCACGCCAATTAAGGTAGAAGACAGGTTGAGGGACGCCAATATGCTGGTGTCAGGGAGCCAGCTGGGAGAGCATTTTTCAGACGAGTACCGAAGAATCAAACGTCCATTACTGGCAAATGCATTTGGTAAAACGGCATCACTGGTAGATAAGGGAAACCTTATTCTGGTTACCAGCGCGCTTCCCGGTGAAGGTAAAACTACCACAGCCGCGAATCTTGCCCTGTCAATGAAACAGGAAAAAGATCATACGGTTTTGTTGGTAGATTGTGATATAAATAAACAGGGCATCAGTCGACTGTTTGGTCTTAGCGATAAACCAGGTCTGGTAGATGTGCTTGAAGATGAAAGCCTGAGTATTGGAGATGTGTTATTGCGCACTGATATTCCGCAGCTATGCGTAGTCAGTGCCGGTAAAAGAGACGAATACGTGACTGAGTTACTGGCAAGTCAGAGAATGTCTGATGTTGTCGCTGAAATGGCATCTCGTTATGACGACCGGATAATTATTTTTGACGGCCCACCGCTTTTGCCGACACCACAGACACAGGTATTAGCAAGCCTGGTCGGGCAGGTTGTTTTTGTTGTCGAAGCAGGCAAAACGCCTCAAATGCTGGTCGAGGAAGCTGTGGAAATGCTTCCCGAAGAAAAAGCTGTTGGTATATTGATGAACAAAACCGAGGGTCTATCCGGCCGCAGTGGCTACTACTATGGCTATTACGGGTCTGATCAGGAAACACAATAGTGTAAAGCTGGTAATTTGAAAATGGCAATTCAGAATGCTTTGACTGTTGATGTGGAAGACTACTTCCATGTTTCTGCTTTTGCAAAAAGCATCAATCAAAATGATTGGGACAAACACCCGCTACGTGTAGAAAACAATACCCGACGATTACTGGATCTGTTTGACGAGTACGAAGTAAAGGCGACTTTTTTTGTGCTTGGCTGGGTTGCCGAGCGTACTCGTGATTTAGTCAAGGAGATTGCTGATAGAGGCCACGAGGTGGCCTGCCACGGTTATAGCCACCAGTTGGTGTACAACCAAAGTCCGGAGGTATTTCGCGAGGAAACATTTCGGTCAAAAAACCTTCTTGAAGACATCATTCAATCTCCCGTCCTTGGTTATCGGGCAGCGAGTTACTCTATTACTAATGAGTCGCTCTGGGCTCTGGATATTCTTGCCGAAGCAGGTTTTGAATATGATTCGAGTATTTTTCCGGTAAGACATGACCGTTATGGTATCCCGGATTCTCCGGAGTTTCCGTACCGACTGGAGACTCCAGGTGGACATTCGCTGGTGGAATTCCCGTTGTCGATTGCAAAATTATTAAAGTACCGATTACCGGTAGCGGGCGGAGGTTATTTTCGACTTTATCCTTATGCTGTAACCCGAGCAGGTCTGTCACAAGTTAATCGCAGAGAACAACCATTTATTTTCTATTTACATCCGTGGGAGATCGACCCGGAACAACCAAAGATTTCCACGAGCTGGTTTTCCCGTTTCCGGCATTACAATAACCTTGATAAGTGCGAATCACGATTGCGCCGCCTTTTGTCGGATTTTGAATTTGGAACAGCCTCGAATGTTTTAAATACACTTGGCCTGGTGGATTGAGAAAGCTCTGATTGTTTATGGATGAATGAAGCAGAGTTTTATTGAAATAGTAGTATAAGCCCACATACAGGAGATTATATTGCCTGACTACCGTGTTGAGTCCTGTGTAATAGAGCATTCGGAAAATATAAAACAGGAATGGAGTGATCTGCAGCAACGCGCAGATTGTTCCTATTTCCAGTCATGGGGCTGGGTGGGTACCTGGCTGGAGCAAATAGCGGGCGATCTTAATCCTGTTCTAGTAAAAGTATGGGTTGGGGATACGCTCGTAGGTATGAGTTTGTTTGTATCCAGACAAGTCAGCCGTCATCGGCTAGTACATTCGAAAGCCATGTTTTTGAACGAATGCCCCTTTGATGGCCGAAACATGGTTATCGAATACAATGGTTTACTGGCAGATAAAAAACACAAGCAAGCTGTTTACAGGGCAACTATCAAGCATTTGACAGATACCAATCATAATATTGATGAGTTTTTCTTTAGTGGTTTAGATGAAGATGAAGATCATAAGCTGCTTAAGGAAAGCTATGAAGGCAGTAAGTGTAATCTAAAAGACCGTGAAAAATCTTTAACCTGGTTCGTAGAACTTGATGTTTTTGAGCAAGGTATAAATGCATTTCTAGAGACGTTGAGTAAAAATAGAAGAGCGCAGATACGTCGTTCAATAAAAGCTTATGAGGGGCGTACCCCACTGACACTGGAAGAAGCCAGTAACACGGAAGAGGCGTTGATGTTTTTCGATGGCCTTGAAGCTTTGCACACAACTCGCTGGAAATCAAAAGGTGGTCAAGGCTGTTTTGCAAATCCGCTGTGGGCGAATTTTCATAGAACCCTGATTCTTTCGCGTTTTTCAAAAGGGGAGATACAGTTGTTGCGAGTAAATGGGCCAGATGGTGCCATTGGTTATTTGTATAACTTTACCTGGCGCAAGCGTGTTTATGTATTACAGACTGGTTTTAAGATAGAAAAAGATAAACGGCTTATGCCTGGTTACGTTGTGCATGTGTTAGCAATTGTATATAACAAACAAAAGGGGATGGAAGTCTACGACTTAATGCATGGTGACTCGTTGTACAAAAGGATAATATGCAATCAAACACGGACACTGTACTGGGTTGTGTTACAAAGGCATCGGTTAAAGTTTGTGTTTGAGAAATGGGCCGTTAATACTGTTAGGAGCCTCAGGAGGGTTCTGCCAGGCAGAGCGTGAACCATAAAATCAGTAATTCGTAGTAAATTCAACAGTTGAATGTATGCCTTTTTGGCACGTTGGTGTTTATTGATAGAGAATGTACGCGGTACTCATTTGTGAGTTGTATAAAGATTTATTTCAGGCTCGAGTACCTTGTTAACTGTTCTTTGGCGGACTCGATCCAGCTGCAATACTGGATGAAGTCAGTCATATTGTTAGGCAAGGCCAACCTGGGTAATGAATAAATTTGATCATCAGAACGGTTGTTACATCGTGCCACACCCGGTACAGTTGATACAGCGCCCAGGTAGCCCGCATTTTTTATTACTTCAATCTCACGTTCGCCAAAATCTACCAGCTTTCCGTTTGGGTAACAGAAAACATTTACAGGGTTTTTAAGTTCATGGTTTATGCTTTGCCAGGCATCCCGAATTTCCTTTTCCATCGTTTCCCGACCAAGCCTGGATAATATATTATGGTTAACTGAATGAGGTGCAAAGTGAATGCCCTGATCTTCAAGCTGACGAGCTGTCTCCCAGGTCATCGGTTGATAAGCAAGCGGAGGTTGGTCAGGAATTGTAACGCCGGCATCAATAGAAAGTTTCCGTAATATTTCTGGAATATACTTAGTATCAATTTTTTTCAGAGCATTCTGGATTGATCGCCTGAGTATGCGTTTGCTGATATTACGATCTAATTTTAGATTCAGCTTTTTTACTGTGGCACAGTTTTCAAGAGATGGGCTTTCTGATGATTCGATAATCCATGATATTTTGGCATCCCATGGCCAAATAGTTTGATCAAGCATTCCGGTAATGATAAAAAAAGTTAGAGGGCAGTTGTATTCCAGAAAAATTGGTGAGGCAATTTCTGCCTGGTCGACATAGCCATCATCCATGGTAAAAACGACAGATTTTGGAGGGAGCTTCTGGTTATGCTTCAAAGCCAGAATAAGTTTTTCCAGAGATATGAATGTGTAGTCATGATCGACCAGGTAACCAAGGCAATTACGTAAATGTACGGGAGAAATCTTGCCCGCGTTGGTTTCGCCCTGCTGCGCTACTCGGTGGAGCATAAAGACGGGCACACCGCAATTGAATAACCGGTCAGCGATAGTGGAAATGGGGCGACTAGCCAGGGTTGGGATAAGTAATCGTTTTAAAAATTTTTTCAAATTATAATTCTGTCACTATGTAGGTTCGTGAGTATAGCCAATATTTGCTGATATGACTTAAGGCAAATTCCTGACAATGTATGGGCCAACCAGGTTTGTGATAAATAGGGGTAACCGCTTCCAGATATTGATAGCCATTGCATACTTAGGATTATCCGGGTTGAGTTTGGGCAACGTAGCCTTTTCCGGTAACCAGTAGTGCCAGTATAACTGTTTTGGTTTTGCTCCCCATTGTTGTTTGAACCGAAATGTGCCGGAACCCTTGCTGGATCGCCCGAAATCAAAATATCGGTAGCCACTTTTAATGGCAAATTTTAATACTTCCCAATACATGAGCATGTTCATGCTCAGGTGGTTTACGTCTTTTATGGTTGATGCCCATGGGATTTCCAGGATGTCTTTGTAGCCGAGCAGAAATGCGGCTGCAACTGGCTTGTTTCCCATATATACAACAATGATTTTGCTGTGTTCAGCAAACTTTTGCAAAATATTAGCGAAAAATGCTTTGCCATATACTGGAGTGCCGAGATCGCGCATATTGCGTGAGAAAACGGTGTAAAAATCTTCCAGACAGTCTTCACCGCCAAACATTACCCGAGTTTCTTCCCGCTGAGAGCGCCTGACCTGTGAGCGGAGTTTTGAAGTGAAGGTATTCCATAAATCATTGTTATTATCGGGCAGAGATAAAATCATGTTTACTTTTTCAGATCGCACTGGTAGACCTTCACGAGAAACATCATCTCGATACTCTATGTGATCAATTCCGAGTTGTGCAGCATGGTTGTTAGCTGCTGCCATGAGCTCCTGCTCAATCAATGAACTGCTGGCGATAGCGCCACCTGAATTAAAATAAGGCATAGAAGTCATGAAATCGCCAAACAGGCTACTTTTAAGGCGAACCAGTGGCAGGATACCAACGATTTCCCCGCCGCTGTATGCATAAAAGTAATAGCTATCATGCCCGAATACCTTTTGGATTAAATCTTTCCATTCGGTTCGATAGTATAGTGATGCTGCAGGATTGGATTCTACATATCGATTCCAGGTTTCAACTTCATTGCTTAATAGTTTAATTGATAAATGATTGATGGAACCCGTAGGGGTAGTGTGTACGCGCCCTGGAGGCAATGATTGGGATTGTTTAGTGGAATTATCTGTACCATTGTCTGGTTCAAAATATTTGAGAATATTGTCAGAAATATCATTTAGCTGAGTTTTTAGTTCGTTTACGTCAGCACTTAGGTTTTGCATTAATAGTATTAGCTTATCGGAAGACTGGCCATTATGTTTTGCCTCACCAATTTGCCGAGAAGTTTTTTTACAATATTTTTGTTTATTGCCATGCTGTTTATGTAGCTCAACATATTGTTGTTGAAGACTGGTTAAGGCTGTAATTTGCTCTTCGGTCGCATTGGGACAAAATTTAGTGAACTGTGCGACAGGATCCGCGAGGAATTGCTTTATTTGAGCATGTTGAGTTTCAGTCATTTTATGTTCAATTTGACCTGGTGGTTGCGGCATCCGTATGCATTATTTGTTATTGCTCTTTAACTGCGTCCAGTCAGATGGTTTAATGATGTTAATATTTGCTTGAGGTTGTAAATGTGCTGTCAGGGGGTTTTTTTGAACGTTTTTTGTGGAATGAATGGTTCGCAGCTGTTAGCTATTGTAATGCAGCTTGCTCCGGAATGAAAAGATATCTTCATGAAATGTATATTACATACCATTGATACAACCGGCCCCGGTGGTGCTGAAACAGTGTTTATCGATCTGGCGACACGTTTGCCAAAGGATAAATACCGATCTGTCGTTGTTATCCGGGGTAAGGGCTGGGTTTATGATGAGCTTTGTCGCCGAGGCTTAAAACCCATTTTGCTTGATGCCAAGGGTTCTTTCAACTTATCTTACCTATTGGGGTTGAGAAAGATTATCCAGCGTGAACATGTGGATTTGATCCAGTCGCACTTGCTGGGCACAAATGTTTACTGCTCCCTGGTAGGCCTGCTCACAGGCAAGCCGGTTGTCGCGACCTTTCATGGGGTGGTTGATATAGGTGAAAACGAACGCTTTAAAAGGCTGAAATTTGCTGCGATCAATGCTGGTGCAAGCCGCATAATTGCAGTTACAGACAGCCTGCTTGACGACATTACTGGCAGGACTCCGCTCAATGAGAAAAAGGCCAGTGTGATTTTCAATGCTATTGATACAGCAGCCTTCGTACGGCCACGTGCCAGCACGCTCAGGCAGAAATACGGCTGGGGCGAAAACGAAATTATCGTAGGTAGTCTGGGCAATATTCGACCCGCTAAGGGGTATGATATATTGCTGAAGGTCGCGGCTCTACTTGAACAAAGTTCTTTATCTTACCGTTTCGTGATTGCTGGTCAGGGCAAAGGGCGTCTGTATGAAAATCTGCTCGAGCTCAGGAAAAAATTAGGTCTTGAAGAAAAAGTTCAGTTTCTGGGTTTCATTGATGATGCGGCAGATTTTTTGGCTAATATAGATCTTTTTCTTTCTTCATCGATCTCGGAAGGACTACCTCTTGCTGCGATACAGGCGATGGTGGCTGCTTTGCCGATGGTCGCGACTCGCTGTGGCGGTTATGTGGGTTTGATAACAGATCGGGAGAATGGTGTGTTGGTGGATGTGGGTGACCCCCAGGCTATCGCGGATGCCATTGAGATGGTTGCGGCTGATTCTGATTTGCAGAAAACACTGTCGGAGAATGCCAGAAAACATGCGATGTCGGTTTTTGATATTCAGGTTATGCTTGACGCTTATGAGCAAGCATATAACGGTTTAATTAATTCAGAAAACAGAGCATCTTCCTGAAAAAAACATAGGGCGTAAATCATTCATTCTGGCCATATTAAAATGTTACACGCATCATGTTAAGTAGATATATTATTTTTCCGGCTACGGTTTTATTTTTAGCCGCATCGCTGATTTTATTGGTTGCTGACCACAAAGGCGCTGTATTTATTGCGAAGTTAATGTTTTTGGTTTCGTTGATCCTGCCGGTTGCCGTGGTTGTTTTACAGAAAACAATGGGTGCCAGTAAAAGTAAAGCACTGTTGGCGAATCTGTTCCTGCTTGGTGTTACTGTTACGGTAGTATTGATAGTGGCAGAAGTGTTTGTTCGCTATCTTTTCGCTGACATTACCACTACTGGAGACAATACCAGTTATTTCGCGCTTCGATGGCAGAAAACACATACGATTTCTGTTAATAGTTTCGGTTTCCGTGAGCGCGAAATAACAAAACAAAAGCCTGCGAATGTTTTTCGTATTGTTGTTATTGGCGATTCTCTCACCTATGGTCAGGGCATTGCTGAGGAAGAACGCTTCAGTAGATTAATTGAACAGCAACTGAATGTTAGTAACAACAATTACGAAGTGCTGAATTTCGGTAAGCCGGGTGCGGAAACGGTCCACCATATTGGTTTTCTTGATGACGTCCTTGAGCTACAACCTGATTTTATACTTCTGCAATGGTTTGTTAATGATGTAGAAGGGAACGATAAATCTGCGCGACCCAGGCCTTACCGGCTTATACCTTCAGATTATTTGTCAGGTTTTTTTCATAGAAACTCTGCCCTTTATTATCTTATCAAACAAGCCTGGAATGGATTGCAGAGCAAGCTGGGTTTAGTGGGCACTTACAATCAGAGTATGATTCAGCGTTTTGCTGACCCGAAAAGTGACGATTCTCGCAGGGCCAACCGAGAACTTGACGAATTTATCCTCCGGGTAAAAAGCAGTCATATCAAGTTAGGCATCATCATGTTTCCTAACCCTGTCGAGACAGGGGGGGATATTGACAACTACCCGTTTGGGTTTTTATTTGATCGGGTGATAGAAGTTAGTCGCAATAATGCCATTCAGTATGTTGATATGCGCCCAGTGCTGACGAACATTACCCCAGTGTCAAAGCTGTGGGTGAACAGGTTTGATTCGCATCCAAGCGTGTTAGTGCATAACAAAGCGGCAACGGCGATTCTGCAAACTTTTCGTGATCAGTGGTAAGCCGACAAAAACCTCGATTTTCGCTGTACAATGCCGACAACAAATTAAGCAGTCATTTAGATTTAGGGAAAATAACCTTGAGTTCCAATATTTTGGGCATAGCCGCGTTCTACCACCGCCGCTGTTTTTTAACGAACACCATAAGTCACATGCAGCTTCTGCATTTTATGCCAGCCCTTTTGAGAATATTGCCTTTGCTGGGCGTTTTAATTATGTTATCGCAGGGTTCGGTGGTTGAGCGTTTGTTTATACCCTGTTTTTAACCGTTAATAAATGGTTTTACTTTCTACTTGCGGTGAGGCGTAATTTTTTAGTAGCAATAACTAGCCAAAAATATCCCGCAGGTATTGTTTTAGTTCATACCAGGCCGGAGCTGGGTCGCTCCAGCGGTTTACCTCATGGCGTGTTCTGCGCAGTGATGGTGTAAGAAAACGCCGTATGGCATTTGATTTTGTTGCAAAAGAAACCTGTTTGTCACGAAGTGTCAGATACAGATTATCCAGATCACCGAGTATCCAGCGAAGTCGAACTCCGATTTTATAATCCTCTATAGTATCCGGTTGTTTGCCACAGGCCAGCTGATAAAGCAGCCAGGGAAAATCCACACCCGCATCTACTGCCAGCTGGAGCGATCCCCAAAAACGAGTATTAACCTCCATGAGATAAGGCACGTTGTCTGCAGACACTTTGAGCTCGACCATGGCTATACCATGCCAGTTGGCTTGATTCAGCAAAGCACGTGCGTGTGAGCGCATCACAGGGTCAACCGAGACGCTTTCAGATAAAACACTGACGCCCCCCGCAGGCGGTTTTTCACGCAAACGATTATGTGCAAAAAAAGCCAGTGGTTCACCGTGGTCATACAAAGCAAACACACCTGCGCCATGGCCGGATACACATTCCTGGATCATAAATGGATGAGTTCGAAATGCCCAGTCAGTGTCAAGAATGTTTTTTGCATCCTCAGGGTTGTCTGCAAAGCGTACGGCTGCACGACTCCATTGTCCTTCATGGAGTAGCCAGGATTTTTCTGGTTTAAGTACAATCGGGTAAGGCAGATCTTGTAGATTGCAGGAAAGATCATCCGGGTTGTCTTCGTACCATGTATGTGGGATTGGGATATCGAGTATTTCTGCCTGTTGCATTAATAAACATTTATTGGCAAGTGATTCAACAGCGTTCATATCAGGAAATGGGATGATAGTGTCTGCAAATTCATCCTGGTGCATGAGTAGCAGCATGGTGGTGAGTTCCGTCATGGGCAACAGGATATCTATACGCTGATCATTAACCAGTTTGATCACAGCCTCAATGAACTGCCCGGTGTTACGCCTGGGAGAAGGATAGGTAAAATGCTCCTTGCTGTATCTGGAGCAGCCAGCCAGGGCAGGTGTGGTTTCTTCTGCAGTGAATACCGTAATGCCGCGTCTTCCGAGAGATCGGGTGACAGCCAGAGCGCTGCGCTGGTTTGCATCTAAAACAAGTACGCGTTTCATGTAAGATATTGGCATCGGCAGGTATTGTACATAAAGGTTAACATGTCAGGTAATACAAAAAATCAAATAAACACCTGGCTTACAGGACGTTATGGCACACGTCGTGGAGCTGTGTACACCTATTGGTTTAAAATTCGCTACTTGATGGGAATTTACAGGAAAAATCGCCAGGTCAACTGGGAATCAGTTGGACGGGTGATTTTTGTATGCAGAGGTAATATTTGTAGGAGTGCCTACGCGGAAGTTATTGCTCGATCGATCGGTATGGATTCCATCTCCTGTGGAATAGACGCTCGACCAGGTAAGCCAGCGAATGCCGACGCTATTCGTATAGCAAAAGTAAGAGGCATAGACTTAAGCGAGCACAGAACGACTCCAATACAGACACTGGATATTCGTGATAATGATCTTTTTGTTGCTATGGAGCCACGACAGATTGAGTTCATTGAGCGAGAGTTTTCAAATAAATGTAAATGCACACTGCTGGGGTTATGGGGATGGCCCAGATATCCGTTTATAAAAGACCCCTATGGAGCTTCAGATGCGTATTTTAATCATTGTTTTAACTATATAGAAAATTCAGTTCATGAGATCGCGAAAAAAATTAACACAGCCAGAAAAAATTGATATACAAGATTACTATGCGTTCCGGCTAAAATTAATCTGGCAGGGGTTCAAGCAAGAAAGCCCCGCTTTCTGGATGTTATGTGCCTACATTTTTTTTGAATATGTCAGACCACAATCGCTATATCCAGTAATAGACATACTGCCATTCACACAGATATTTTTGTTACTTTCCTGTTTTTTCGCGTTTTCTGACCGAAATATAAAGTGGGTATCAAATCCTGTAAATACTGCATTCATCCTGTTTGTTATCATCGTAATTTTATCGAGTGTATTTGCCTTTCGCCCGTCTGCATCATTTGCAAAAATTGATATCATAATTAATTGGGTTGTAGTGTATTTTTTGTTTATCACTGTAGTTAATACTGAGAAAAAGTTCATCGTGTTTTTGTTGGTGTTCTTTGTGGTAAATTTTAAAATGTCTCAGTTTGGTTTCCGCAACTTCTTAACTCAAGGATATACGTCTGTAGGTGTGTCTGGAGCACCGGGATGGTTCAGGGACGCAGGCGATCTGGGAATTCAAATGCTTATATTTGTTTCATTATCGGGAGCTGTGGTGCTGGCTTTAAAAGAGCATTGGGGACGATATACGAAGCTATTAGCTTATCTTATGCCGCTCACGGCTGTGGTTACAATAATTGCAACCGCATCACGCGGCGCCCAGTTAGGGCTTATGGTAATCGGTATCTGGTTTTTGATAAAAAGTCGCAATGGGATAAAAGGCATAGCCGGGATTCTCATTGTAGGTCTGATGTTTTATGTGCTGTTACCTGAGGAAATGTTTGCTGAGTTTGAAGCTGCGGGAGAGGACAATACATCTCAGAACAGACTGGCTCTCTGGGAGTTCGGTGGTGACGTTGTGCGTTCACATCCTGTGCTCGGTGTAGGCTATTATAACTGGTTAGACTATTGCAATTATAGAAACCCATACGGACTTGGCAGAAGTAATCATTGTCTGGTTGCGCACAACACTTATGTCACGGCGGTTGCAGAACTGGGAATTACAGGGCTTGCATCCTATCTGACATTGATGTTATTTATTTTTATACTTAATGCTCGAACCCGCAGCAATGCAAAGAAAAAAAACAATAAATTTATATTATATGCCGCACACGGGCTGGATGG
>QIHT01000223.1 GCA_003229115.1 Gammaproteobacteria bacterium
GCGGAACGTGTCCATAATGGTTTCCTCATCTCCTTCTGCTTTAGCAGGATCTTCCAGCGGCCAGTGTTCTTTTATAGTGTCTGCTGGTAGTGCCGGGCAATGTTCATCGGCATGACCACAGACGGTTATCACCAGATCTGCTTTGATCAGCATGTCATCGGTAACTTTGGTCGATTCTTGATTTGAGATATCTACGCCTGCTTCTTTCATCACGGCGATGGCGCGCGGGTTCTTACCGTGCGTTTCAATGCCGGCAGACTGGATTTCAAACAATGGTCTGCCATACCACTTTGCCCAGCCTTCAGCCATTTGTGATCGACAGGAATTGCCGGTACATAAAAACAAGATGGAGAAAGGTTTACTCATGAGCAGCAGGCAAGTCCCTCATGAGCAGCAGGCAAGTCCCGGACGATTATTCATCGTGCTAAGCATCTTATTGTCAGAAATAAAGGACTCCGTTTTGCGCACACCACCCAGCGTGGTTTGCAGGTTTTCGAGCATCCAGGTCTGTAGTTCCGGATTGATGCGGTAATACATCCAGGTGCCATTGCGCCTCGCGACGAGTAACCCTGCTTCACGCAGGTGTGCCAGATGGCGCGAGATTTTGGGTTGTGATAGATCCAGCGCATGAGTGAGTTCACAGACACAAAGCTCACCTTCCGCCTGCATCAACATCAGGCAGCGCAGGCGCGTACTGTCTGACAGCATTTTGAAAAATATATCGGTATCATTCAGCATGGGTAGAATATACGCTAAACCATATATATGGTCAAACATATATATTGACTTGACTCTGTACTATAGTACGGAGTTTATAATCAGTATATCCAGTCATTATTCAGGAGAAACATCATGAACCCATTAAGTTTACTTACCCGTGTCGGCGACAAGGTTGGTGCTATAGGCGCCGTTGTTTCAGCCATGGGCTGTGTCATGTGTTTCCCCGCCATCGCCGGTTTAGGCGGTGCGCTTGGTCTGAGCTTTTTGGGACAATGGGAATGGACTTTGATTGAGACACTGCTGCCGGCGTTTGCCTGGCTGGTACTGGCACTCAATGCACTGGGCTATTTCGCTCACAAACAATGGCTGCGAAGTGTAGTGGGCATGATTGGGCCGATTATTTTATTGCTATCTTTATACCCGTGGTTTCAATATGGCTGGAGCGTTTATGCGACGTATTCAGCACTGGGTTTAATGGTGGTGGTGTCAATCGGTGACATGGTTTATCCAGCCAATAAACGTTGCGATGATGAAAGCTGCCCGGCCTGAGAGTTGTACTAAATTCAATGGCACAATCTATTCAACAACTCAGTGAATTTTTCGTTGACGCATTTCCTTGCCTTAACAAGGAAGAGCAAAAATTATCTTTGGCTTTGTATCATTTTCTCTCACGGGGAGAACCGGTCAGTAATAATCAGTTAAAAACCGCCACCTATTTATCAATGAACGAGATAGAACAGACTCTTCATTCGTGGCCAGGTGTTTTCTTCGACGAAGACGATAACGTTATTGGTTACTGGGGACTTGCTATTCAGGAGATGAAACATCGTCTGGATACAAATAGTAATACATCTTTCGCATGGTGTGCGTGGGACGCATTGTTTATACCGGAATTACTTGGTGAAGTTGTAAAAGTGGAATCAAACTGTCCGGTAACAGGCAACCGGATCGTGTTAAATGTTTCCCCCACTAGCGTTGAGGTAGTAAGCGGTAAACAGGTATATGTGTCTTTTTTAGCGCCGGATGCCGAGAAACTTAATGCTGATGTGATAACCAGTTTTTGTCATTTCGTTTATTTCTTTGATTCAAAATCCGTCGCAGAAAAATGGCTGGTAGAACATCAGGGAACTTTTTTGCTGACACTGGATGAAGCCTTTTTAGTTGCCAGGGCTGTCAATACAGGCCGATATAGCAATACGCTTAATTAAGTGACCAATAGATATGATTATAGCCAGGATGAAAATTGTCGATATAACCATTGTTATAGACGTGTACAGATTGATGAACAAAATAACCAGATTAAATTAGCAGGAGGAAACATGTCTGATTGTTGCTCAACCACACCTGAAAAAAATATAGAAAATAAACCATCCATAAATGGTGGTGCCGGCTTACATATTGCAATTATAGGTACAGGTTCTGGCGCTTTTGCGGCAGCGATAAAAGCTGTTGAACAGGGTGCAACGGTTACTATTATTGAGGGAGCAGATATCATCGGAGGCACCTGTGTCAATATCGGTTGTGTACCGTCAAAAATAATGATTCGGGCTGGACAGATAGCGTATACGCAAAACCAGCATAATTTTGAAGGATTGCCGTTTAATAAGCCAGTGATTGATCGTAAAGCGATGGTGCAACAGCAGCAGAAAATGGTAGAAGAATTACGTTATGCCAAATACGAAAGTATTCTCGAATCTAATCCGGGAATTAATCTGGTTCGCGGCAAAGCGCATTTTAAAGATGCAAGTACTTTAATCGTGACTAAAAAAGACGGCTCAGAAAAAGAGATTAAAGCTGATCGAATACTTCTGGCTGTGGGCGCTCGTCCAATGATACCGGATATTAAAGGGCTACCCGAAACACCCTACTGGACATCAACCGAAGCTTTGATTGCAGAAGAGATGCCGAAGCATCTGGTTGTGCTTGGTGGTTCAGTGGTTGCACTGGAGCTGGCACAGGCATTCCGACACCTTGGTTCAGAAGTAACTATTATGGCACGCAGCACATTACTATCAAAAGATGACACGGATATTGGCAAAGGATTAATGGCGGCGTTAGAAGATGAAGGTATTAAAATAGAACTGTATACGGTGCCTTATAGCATCAGTCATGATGGAAAGAATTTTACCGTAAAGACAGAGAAAGACGATGTTGTCTGTGACCGGTTATTAGTAGCTACAGGTCGTCAATCGAACGCGGATACATTGGCTTTGGAAAACACAGATATCGCCACAACAAAAACTGGCAATATTCTCATTGATGATCACATGCGTACCAATGTTAAAAATATTTATGCCACAGGCGATTGCACCAATCAACCACAATATGTATACGTGGCGGCAGCAGGAGGCACGCGGGCTGCGCGCAATATGACGGGTGATAATGTCGCGCTCGATCTCTCTGCTATGCCAGCCGTTGTATTCACAGACCCACAGGTTGCTACGGTTGGTTTAACTGAAATGCAAGCTAAAGAGGAAGGGATCCAGGTTGAAAGCAGTATGCTGGATGTTGAAAACATACCTCGCGCATTAGCGAATATGGATACGCGCGGTTTTATTAAGTTAGTCGCTGAAAAAGACAGTGGTCGTATCGTTGGCTGCCAGGTGTTGGCACACGAGGGTGGTGAGATAATTCAAACGGCAGCGTTAGCTATCAGTAACAAGATGACGATTGATAGTTTAGCTAATCAGTTATTCCCTTATCTGACCATGGTCGAAGGCTTAAAGCTAACGGCGCAAACATTCAATAAAGATGTAAAACAATTATCCTGCTGTGCAGGATAAATACTGGTCCAATAACTATTGGGAGATGAAATGCCTGGTGTAACTGTATATAAAGTTGGTGGGGCAGGCTGTGGCGCCTGTATTTTAAAAATACAAAATGTTATAAAACCGCTTGCTGGCGTAGATGATGCAAAGTTTGATTTAAAGCATAACACTCTGACAGTAACAGGTCAGCATAATCAAAACGATGTTGTTGCTGCGATGGAATCTGGTAAGTTTACAGTTTCATTGCTTCGTACGATGTAACTCGCCAAGTCTATCCTTGATACGTAACAAATCACCATCGAGTGCAGGTTGTCCATGCCACCATTGATAATCGGGTGATTGATGGCCACCACCTAGATATACGTTTTTCAGATGTTGTTGCATTATTTTTAATTGTTTTTTTACGTACGTCAATTCATTATCGCTGAATTCTTTAGCTGCCTGCTCTATGAAATGATCTGCTTCGCGTACTTTTTTACGGCCAACTTCCAGCATGGCTTCGTTGTTGGAGAACAGATGGGTGATATAGCGAGGTGAATGACAGTCCTGGCAAACGGCTCTTGTTTTATCCTGAACACTTTCTGTTTCCAGGTCACTCATCAGATCATGCCTGACAGTCGTGCTTACATTGTGATTATTCTGGTGCATGTGACAGTAGCCACATCCGGGTGAGCGATAATTCGCTAGCCTAAATGATTTACTCCAGTTGTAACTGTTTTCTTCGAGCCGCATTAATATTCCGTGTTTTGAGCTTGAATAACTATGTATGACAGGATCTTTCTCACTGCCATGGCAGCTAATGCAGCTTTCATTTTGGCGAGCATTGCTGGCAAGATTTTTGTGTAATCTTCCGTGGCAACTGACGCAATTAACGACAGGGTTTGTTATTGCATGTGCACTGACACGCCATTCATTCACTATCACCCTGTTTTGTTTTTCGTGACATTCTATGCAAGCCGGGTTTTCCAGAACTATTGTGGATGACGGTGGTTCTTCAGCAGAGAAAACTCCTTCCGTAACAATGCACAAAAATAAAATACAAACAAGTTTTTTTATCGTGCAGCCGTGCATCAGTTATGTTGCCTGTTATATTCTGTGTACTCACCATTGAGCCAGAGTTCCTCCGGGGTTTTTCTCTGCTTATTATTTTTCTCTTTCTCACCGAAAACTCGTAATTTCTCAGCCTTTTGTTTTATTTTATCGAGGCTTTTATCCATGGCATCATGCCCTTTCTTGATAAAAGAACGGTCACCATGTGCAGCGCCTTTATAGGCACTCAGGTTATCGAAGTACCACATTTCAAAATAGTCGCGTTCTATGGCTGAAACGTTGTAAAAAGCAGAAGCTTGGCCTTCGAAGAAACCAATATGTTCGTACTGGATGAGATCATCGGGCGAGTCCATAGGGTAGGGCGGGCGATGTTTAGCTGAAGGATGGAGTAAATTATCTGAACGTAAAGACTTCAGAATTTCTTCGGCTTCATATAATTTATTCCAGGCTGTTTTTCGTTCGCTATCCATTTCTTTCAGCCTGACTGCCGACCAGTCTGCGTCGTGACAATCAGTACACAATTTAATCCATTGTTTGCGTTTGACCTCGTTGCCAGATGTCAGTGGGTTAATCTGTTTGATGCCAAACTTCCATATCGATTTATTGGCGACCTGATGTTTGCCTTCATCCATATGGCAATAAGCACAGGTGGGTGCGGGGTAGTTACCTTTTTTAAGTGGTTTTGACCAGTCCCAGGTTTTACCTTCGGCAAGATAAATCTGACCATGTTTTGAATTAAAATAGGTTTCATCATCGGGGTGAGGTGGGCCGCTGTGGCAGGTAATACAGGCTTCCGGTCGACGTGCTTCGGCGGCACTGAATTTGTGCCGGGTATGACAGGAATCACACTTGGTTGCCACTGAGTGGCATTGTAAACAGGCGGTGACTTCGGCCTTGGGTTTGTCGACAAAATGTTTTGCGTCCAGTGCCCGTTCCATTGCTAAAGCGTGGCTCGGAAAGCCAAAACGTTTTTCATCGACAAATTGTTTATGCTGTGTTGCGTGACAATTGCTGCATACATCCGGCGTAGGCATATGCAATTGTTCGTGATTACTGCCGTGACAGTCATTGCAGTAAACTTTTTTACTGGCCTGTGAGTGACGCGATTTTTCCCAGTCGTTAACAATGCCAGGGGTAACGCCGCGATGACAGTCAAGGCACTGTTCGCCACTAAATTCACCGACAACCGTATCGACAGATTGGTAAAAATCTTTCGGGTTCCAGTAGGCAAAAACAGGTTCGGGTGACCAGTCCCTTGAGTAAAGGCCGGCACCGTCACCGCTTTTACTCCAGTTGACATAAAAAAAACCCGCAGGAATAGTTACCAGTGCAATAATCAACGGCACCCAGACATAACGAGGTGTTTTCAGGTTCATTTTTTGTTGATTAGTTTGAGTGCGCCCAGTGCAAAAACAAAGCCAACACCCAGCCAGAGTATTGAAAGCCCTGAATCATCCGCGCCCTGTTGAGTTTCGGCAATGATCTGCTCGGGATTTTGCATTAACATCGTATGTTCTTTACTGTGGTGTGCCCAGACCGGATAACACAACAACAGAAGAGTAATCATGATTAGCGCCTTCATGACATGCTTCTCGCTGCAGCAGGTAATATTTGACTTTGATCTGTTTTTGTATTTTGCGGTGTTTTATAAAATTTATTTAAACCAAAACGGGGCCTGAGATTTTTTTCAATACCTGCTGCTGCTGTGCGTCCTGCTGCAATGGCTGTTACAACTAAATCAGGACCATGGGTATTGTCCCCGCCAGCATAGATTTTTTCATTGGAGGTTCTACCGTTTTCATCTATCTGAATGATGTTATGTTCGTCGGTTTGAATATTAAAATGATCCAGCCAGACGGGTGGTTGAGGGATCTGGCCTACCGCAAAGATAAGCACATCACAGCTGATAGTTTCCTCTGTTCCATCTGGTTTATTAAAACGTACACCAGTAACGAACTCGTCACCCAGCACATTTACTGGTGCGCACCCCATGCGAAAATTCACTCCTTCCTCAACTGCGGCCTGTTTTTCTTTAGGGCTGGCACGCATGGCCTGTTCGTCCCGCCGGTAGGCAATCGTCACTTCAGCAGCGCCCTGACGGACTGCCGAACGGGCACAATCCATGGCACTATCACCACCACCGAGTACCAGCACATGTTTACCCGTCATGGCAGCAGGATCCAGCTCGCGATTAACCTGTTGCAGATAGCTCAGTGCATCCGTCACGCCGGTTAGTTGCTGGCCGGGCAATTTCAAATCACGAGAAGTCTGTGTGCCTGTGCCGAGGAATATTGCGTCATGCGTTCCTAGTAATTTATTCAGCAGTGTTTCATCCACTTCCATGCCCAGCTGGAAACGAATTCTCTGTTGTTCAAGTAGTTGGTGACGCTGTGTCAGTAATGTTTTATCCAGCTTGAAGGGGGGTACGCCGCTGGCAAGCAAGCCGCCAATGACAGATTGTTTATCAAACACTGTGACTTTATAGCCTGCTTTGTTTAACTGATCAGCGCAGGCCAGACCTGCAGGG
The DNA here is from genome assembly GCA_003229115.1 of Gammaproteobacteria bacterium. Taxonomy (GTDB): domain Bacteria; phylum Pseudomonadota; class Gammaproteobacteria; order SZUA-229; family SZUA-229; genus SZUA-116. The sequence continues at coordinate 7,066 of QIHT01000223.1, forward strand.
CCAGCCCCGATAATAGCCACGTCTTTGTCATTAGTTTTAATAGTTAAAGCCGGCTGCCATTTTTGCTGAAACGCGTTTTCAACAAGATAACGTTCAATTGCACCAATGGTGACTGCACCGCCAGGTTCTTTTGCTTTGGTGCATGAGCCTTCACAAAGTCTGTATTGTGGACAAAGTGTGCCGCACACTTCAGGCAGGTTGCTTGTGGTATGGGCGATTTCCGCTGCCTTGCTTATGTTGCCTGCAGCAACTTGCTCCAGCCATTCAGGAATGCGGTTCTGTAATGGGCAGGCATTAATGCAACCAGGAAAGCCACAATCAAGGCATCGACTGGCCTGTTGTTTGATCATGCTCAGGCTGGGCATTTTATTTATTTCTGACCAGTCCCGTTTGCGCTCACTATCAGGCCTGCTTTCTGCTTCTTCACGTACCACTTTTAATTGCGGTTTTTGTTTTAGCAGGTAACTGGCATTTTGTACCAGTGATTTTTTAAATACATTTCTTACGTCTTTAATTTGCAGTGCATCTGTCGGACAGGAAACCACGCATCGCGCACAGCCCATGCAATCTTCTAAAGCGGTAACGCGTCCGCTTTCCATGCCCTGTTGCCAGACGGGTATGCCCATGTCGCATACCTGTTCACAACGCTGGCAGTCAATGCATTTACTGGTATCCATTTCGATGCCGTAATAACCGGCATGATTAAGCAGGCCAAATGTCGCACCATAAGGGCAAAGATAGCGACAATAAAATCGATTGCCAACAATGGGTGCAATAAAAAAACTACCGAAATATGTCATGGCGACAATGAGATAAAAGCCGCCAACAAAACTAATAGTCCATGAATTCGGTGGGAACTGGGTAACTACCATGATGCCAACGTAATAACTAAAGAAAAACCATTTACTGTGGCGTAAACGCCAGGTCCATTTTGAACGCAATGTTTTGTTACGGAAGGGGAAGCCTACCGTTTCACGTATGCCCACACAGGGGCAGTTGAAGCCACAAATAATGCGACGACCAAAAAGAAATACTGCAGCAAGAATTAGAAAAAAAGTAATGGTGCCGGGCACATGCAGTGATGGAAAAACGGGTTGCCCCCACAGAAATCCTACATAAGGTTCATAGACCGGATACAACCAGGGAATCAGCCACCAGAAAATAGTGACCATAAATACCAGAATAATTAGTCGCTTACGCGTGTAAGGATTTTTCTCGGCAACAATGCGCCAGATGCCAAAGCCCAGAATAATGCCGTATTCAGTATAACGATTGAGCCAGACAGGGTTGTCGAACCAGAACAACCAGGTTTCATTCAACCAGCCCCCAAAAGCCAGCGTAAATGCAGCGATGCTGAATAGTTGAATGGTCAGGCTATACCGTACCGGCATCAGGTTTTGATGTGTACTACTCGCATCCCTTGAACTATGGTAAATCGGTTGTTCGAAATGCTGGCTATTCATAACAGTTTCTCGTGCTTGAGCATGCTCTTCTGCTAATGGATCAGGCGCTCAACATGACAGCGGTTCTGTCACATTTTCTGATTTCTGTAAGAACCTCACCTGGGTTAGTGGCTTCGGAGTTATACGCTACGATTACAGAATGTGGTCGTTGTTCCGAGTTAATATGAACGCCAACTACACCGTCATGTTTGCGAAGACATTTTTCCATACAGCTTGTGGCATCAAATGAAAGATCTGGGTGAAGATGGATTAAAATATCTGATATATTTTTACGTTTACTCATAGTTGCCTCCATCAGAGTTAATTACTGCACGTTTCTACTTGCATCCTCACATGCACAGTTTTTCTATCGACTAAAAAACCATGACCTGGTCGCTTGTATTTACCCACGCAGCTAGTGCTTTCATAGAGCCTCGCTCAATGCCATTAATCATTATGTTTTCATCTATATGGCAATCATCCAGCGACATACCACATGCACTGACTTCAAGTCCGCACTCAATGAGCTCACGGAGCAGGTCTTCCAGATTTACTGCGTCTTCCGGTATAGTCTGGTTTTTTCTACCCACTTCAACTCCATCATCCAGAAGATGAACTCTCACAGCCATATCTTCTGTTAACGCTGCCCCTGCAAAACGCAGGGCATGCCATGCCATGCTTTATTGTTGGCTTCGTAGGGCGAATTTTGTATAACAACGATTAAATTTGACATGGGTTTCCTCCAGCCAGCTATTTGTCCTTAATGTGAATTTGTTTTATTTTCTACCGGTAAACCTGCCTTGATCCATTCTGTCATTCCACCACGTACCACGTGTACGTCATGGAAACCTTGCTTGGTGAGTAGTAATGCAGCTTTGACTGAACGTTTGTCAGTTCTGCATACAATGGCGACAGGACGTTCGATATAGTCTGTTAATTCATCCATGCGATCTGGTAATTCTTCGACAGCGATATTAACTGCGGAATCGATATGTCCCTGTTCGCCAACAAAGTCATCAGCGGTGCGTACATCAAGCACCAGAGCGCCATTGTTTTCCATGCGCCGTTTGAGTTCTGGTATGTCAATGGTTGGGCCGCGACGTATGTTGCTGATGAGTCGCGGCAGAAAGGCCACCACTGCTAACAAGGCCAGTGCAATCAATATTTTTTGTATCAGTCCTTCGCCGCCACCGATAGCTTCGCGGCCCGCGTAACCAAGGTAGGTATAGGCAAAGGCTCCCGGCAGCATAAAAATATAGGTTGCCACCAGGTAATGTAAAAAACGTATTTTTGTAAGACCCAGCGCATAGTTGAGCAGGTTGAACGGGAATAGTGGTACCAGTCTGACAAAGGCCACAAAACGCCAGCCTTCACCTTCTACACCCTTAATCAACTGTTTGATCTTGCCGCCTGTTTTATCTTCAACCCAGTCAGACGCAAGATAACGTGATATTAAAAACGCCAGCGTTGCACCCAATGTTGCGCCGGTCAAATTGTAAAACGTGCCCAATACTGGCCCAAACAACGCACCACCAGCAAGCGTTAAAAACGAACCGGGTAAAAACAACACCGTCGCCAGTGCATAAATCAACATAAACACAATCGGTGCTAAAACACCCGCATCACTAATCCAGATTTCAAGTGCAGTAATATCAAACTTATCCCGATAAACAACAGCTAAACTAATACCCGCAACCAGTACGAAGAGCAGAATTATCTTTTTCCATTTTTCATTCTTCATTCTTCATCCTTCACTGTATTTTCACTCCACTGCCTGCGATTAATGGCATAGCTGGTGATCTTGCCAACAAACGGCAACCACAACATGCCATGCAACCATGAAACCAGTTTGGGGTCATTGTAGGTATGAATACCGATGACCATATTTGTATGACCAGCACGCGGCTGATCCCGATACGTACCAAACAGACGATCCCACCACGGCAGGTTAAAACCAAAATTGCTGTTGGCTTCATCGTCTTCTACCGAATGATGTACACGATGCATATCAGGTGTGACGACAAACAGGCGCAGGAATTTATCAATCTTTGTGTTCAATTGAATGTTGCTGTGATTAAACATTGCCGTGGCATTGAGTAACACCTCAAAAATAACAACGGCGACAACCGGCGGGCCGAGTACTGCAATAACTGCAAACTTGATCAACATCGACAGGATGATTTCGAGGGGATGAAAACGTGCGCCGGTAGTGACATCAAAGTCCGGATCAGCGTGATGTACACGATGCAAACGCCATAACGCAGGCACGGCATGAACCATGACATGCTGCAGGTAGATTATAAAGTCCATCGTTATGACAGAAACAATCACGACAACCGCAGGTGCGACATCGTAGTAATTAAAAATACCCCAGCCCTGTTGGCTGGCAAATGCCGCCATGCCAACTGCAGCCGCAGGGAACAGCAGGCGCAGGATAAAACTGTTGAGGAATACCAGCCCCAGGTTATTGAGCCAGCGCACTGTTTTTGAAACCGTCAGCACCCTTCGTGGTGCCACCAGTTCCCATGCCGCCATAATGGCGAATACGCCCAGAAAAAAACTCAGGCGAATCGTGACCTCGTTGTTCATGACAAATTCGTTGATACCCATTGGTGGTCTGTTCCCCTTTATCTGGTGTGGCTTGCAGAGTTTCTGCTATGATTGCTATATTGACAAGTATTCAATAGAATACTTGATTAGTATCATAGTACGATTGAAATTTATGTCAACCGCCAACTTTAAACACGATTTGTTTGCCCAGTTTGCCCGCGTGGCGAAGGCTTTTGGTAATGCTAATCGACTGGAATTACTGGAATTTCTCGCCCAGGGCGAGCGCAGCGTAGATGCCCTGGCGACGGTTTCGGGGCTCAGTATCGCCAATACCTCTCAACATTTACAACACCTGCGCCAGGCTGGTTTAGTACTGACTCGTAAGGCAGGGTTGAAAGTTTACTACCGATTATCCGGTGATGATGTCATTAGTCTGCTCGATAGCTTGCGTGGCGTGGCCGAGCGGCGTATTGCTGAAGTTGACCGGCTGATTGAAACCTATCTCACCGTTAAAGACAATCTGGAACCCATCGCCAGCGATGAGTTACTGCAAAGGTTGAAAGATGGACTGGTGACCCTTATTGATGTTCGCCCGGCTGATGAGTACGAAGCAGGCCATCTTGCCGGTGCGATAAATATCCCATTGGGTGAGCTCGACAGCCGACTCGATAAACTGTCTACCAATAAGGAAATTGTTGCCTACTGTAGAGGTCCGCATTGTGTGCTGGCGTTTGACGCGGTTGCTCGTCTGCGTGACAGGGGACTGGATGCCCGCCGCCTGGATGGTGGCTACCCAGAATGGCGTGTTGCTGGTTTTCCAGTAGAAAAATCAGGTGAAGAATCTGCTGATAAGAATACTTCGAGTTGAGTGTAATTGATAATGTGTATTCGCCTGGATTAAATTTGACAGTATTACCAAAGAGCTAACAGAAAAAAGACAGCCTTTTGCCACAGAGGTCACAGAGCACACAGAGAAAAACTGGTTTTTGGTACGTCATTGCGAGCGCTAGCGCTCGCAATGACGTACCAGGAACTCTGTGTGCTCTGTGACCTCTGTGGCAAAATAATGCAGTGTTGCTCTATCCTCGGATAAAAAAAGGCCTGCCCACCGAAGTGAGCAGGCCAGATTAGCACCGAACCGGAGTCAGGATCCTACGCTCGGGTGCCTTGCTGATGATTAATCATCGTCATGATCGTCATGATCGTTCTGATCGCCACCTACCACGAGACGTCCTAACCATGATGGTCCAGCTCCAAAGGCGGGTTGCACTTCTCCTAGTTCGGAATCAGGTACGCCGTCGCAGTCCTTGTCTATTGCGGGTGGCGCATCCGGACAGCCGTTGTAGGGAACCATCTCGGTGTTTTTGCGTGCTGGCCCATGGTCGGCAAAATTTACCAGGGTTGTTTTCAGGTGTTCACGCATAACCTGTGCCGGTACCCAGAAATCATTGGGTGCAACCTGTAGTACTGCTGGTTTACGGGTTGTATCAACAATATTTTCTGTGTTGACGGGTGGGCAAATGCCAACCACGCTGGGTGTGTTCGGATCAGGGTTGAACGCGCCACAGGGGAAACGCATATTGCGTCCGCCCGAGGTACGGCATTGACGATCGGTGCCTTCGCCGTTGGGATAACAACTGACTGTGGTGTAGACCTTGCTTGGATCAAACTCTGTGCCATTGATGGTCATGGACAAAATCCTGCCACCAACAACCTGCAGGGGTACCGATGTCGGTGAGTTCTCCAGATCCAGCACGAAATTCACGTTGTCGGAAAAACCCATCCACCAGCCACCACGGTGACGGAACGGATGTGGGTCGAAAATACCTTCGAGGAAACTTTCGTAGCGACCACGTAACAGGCCACCGGTGAAATCAACCAGTGATACCGCTGGAGTAAATGGCATGTAGTTATAGATCTCACCGACGGTGATAGCACCATCAGAGTAACCGCCATCCGGGCCGTCTAGTGGAGTACCCACGGCTAAAACAGGGATGTCGAAACGGAAGCCATTACTGATGGCGAAAGCTCTGTCATCAGTTATAGAAGGGTCTCCGGTGCTCTTGCCCAGCGCAAGTGTGGCATCGCCGATGAAGTTGTTCATGAAATCGCCAACCACGTCACGACGTTCCAGTTGAACCTCGGTATAACCTGCAATTGAGTCCAGAGGCGTACATAACTCGTGGCCAAAACCAAACTTGAACCCGCCGGGGCCGAAAGTATGACATTTAAAATCAGCGCCGGAATAGAACTCTTTCGTGTTTTCTTCGACCAGTGCCGCAATGCCGCCGCTAACGAAGTAGTCACTGGTATCATCAGCGACTTCGTCGGTCAGTTCGTGCAGCGTAAAGCTGAAGTGTTTGATTTTTTTACCGGAGACTTCGAGTGTTAGTTCGCCAAGGTAGGCATCCTCACCGGATTCGATAATGATGACATCTTTGCCGCTAAATACGTTCTTGACGATAACGGGTTCAGACAATGCTTCATGAGTGTCACCACTGAGGATGACATCAATGTCTTCAATCTCCAGTGCCATCTGGATGTTGTCTCCAAGACCCAGTTCGGTAGCCAGTACGATAATATCTGCACCGGCATGTTTGGCATTCTTGATGTCCTGTGCCAGTTCGTTATAACCCTTGGTGAAACGGAAGCCGAGGTTGAACAACGGATTTTGTACAGGCAGGCGTGTTGAAGTAATACCAACATAACCAACATTGACACCATTAGCTTCGCGGATGACCCAGGGTTTGAAGACGCGATTTTCAGGTCTGAGGTCTGGTTTGCGTGCGGCGCCAACAGCATTTTGTTTAAACCAGTAAACGTTGTTCGCCACAACTTCGAAATTGGCAGGAATAACATTACAGACATCGGGGCCTGCTTTACCGGTACAGGCTGGAATAGATGCACTCAGTGTGGTCTGGTTGTTAGGTGACATGATGATGCTGCCTTTTAAGCCATCAACATAACGGTTGCGGGTTACGCGAGTGCCGTAAGCCCAGTCCCAGTTACCCATAACAAAAGCGTCAATGCCGAGTGAGTTGAAGATGGGCATGATGGCATTACCCAGGGTGAACAATACTTCTCCACCACCGTGCGTGGCATCGCCGACCATAAAGGTCAGGCTGTTTTCTACGCCGACTCTTTCGCGGATTTCTTTAATACCGGTGGCCAGTTTTGCGACACCGCCAGCGTTTTCACGATTTCCTGATACCAGGAAGTTTTCATCGTGTGGCAGCATATGGCCATGGACATCACTGACGTGAATAATGGTAATTTCCTTGGTTTTGCTTGCTATGGCCTGTGGGCTCACAGCTACGCTTAATCCTGTTAACGCCAACGCCCCCAGAATAGACCAGCGCAATCCTTTGGTTTTAGTTTTCATTTTTTTTGCATTCTCCCAATTTGTATTGATGTGATTGCTGAATATTTTTTATCTATTTTTAATTTCAGCGTGTGAAACCAGATTGATTGTATTGCGCTATATACAATGAAGGTATAGGGGCTTCCCCTATAAGGGTGAACCCTAGTAAGTGCAGAATTTTTTGCCACAGAGGTCACAGAGCACACAGAGAAAAACCGGTTTTGGATACAATCTCTTTCAGTGCGCATAATTCAGGAGATTTTCGCGCTAACACATACGGTAATGACAGACCAAAAAACTCTGTGTGCTCTGTGAGTTATTTCGGGCTTCCTGCCCTCCACCCTTCGGGCTGCACTTTGTGCGTTCAAATTTGATCCTGTCAAATTTGTCTGTGGCTAAAAGGTATTTTTTACAGATTGGCCATTAATGCCAGTCGAACCAGTTCGGTTGAGGTTTTTGCCTGCATCTTCGCCATCAGATTGGCGCGGTGTAGTTCAACGGTTTTAATACTAATGCCGAGTTCAACAGCAATGATTTTATTTTGTATTGAGTCCAGCACGTAACGCATAACTTCCTGTTCGCGTGGTGTCAGTTGTTCTGCGCAGGCCTTGATGCTGGAAACACGTTGTTGGTTGTGGCGGTTCTCCTGATCGAAGGTGATGGCATGCTGTACTCTTTCCAGCATTAGCGCGTCGTTGTATGGTTTTTCAATCAAGTCATAAGCGCCGGCTTTCATGGCGCGAACTGCCATGGCAACGTCGGCATGTCCGGTAACGATAATGACCGGCATAATGATGTCGCGTTGTTTGAGCTTGGTGTGAAGCTCCATACCATTAATATCCGGCATGCGTACATCGAGCAAGATGCAGCCTTGCATCGATTCGTTGACCTGATCAAGAAAATTCAGACCGTAGTCATAAACCTGTACCGGAAGGCCGGCTGATTCTATTAGCCATTTGAGGGATTCCCGCGCCATTCGGTCATCGTCAATAATATAGGCAGTGGATGTTGTGTTTTCTGATGTTGTCATAGTTTAGTTCTGCATAACTGCAGGTAGTTCGAATGAGAATTCAGCGCCACCTTTGTCCAGGGAGCGCGCACTGATGCGACCCTGGTGAGATTCGATAATGGAGCGACTGATAGACAGGCCTATACCCATGCCTTCGGCTTTCGTACTGAAGAAGGCATCGAATATTTTGGGTAAGAAATCGTCCTTCAGGCCTTCACCACTGTCGATGACAGTAAGCCGTATCATGTTTGATGCTGTGCTTTCTGTTTTAATGATTAACTGGTGTCTTTGTTTATCCACACGGTCCATGGCTTCGATACTATTGCGTATGAAATTGAGAATAACCTGCTCAATCTGAATCAGGTTGCCTTCAATATTTGGGATATGCTCATCAAGTTCGAAAATTAGCTTTACGCTGTGACGTTGTATTTCGTGGCTGATCAAAGCTGCCGCATTACGCACGGCCTGATTAAGATTAACTTCGCCGTAACATTCTTCGCCCTTTTGTACAAACTGCCGAATACGACGGATGATGTCTGCTGTCATGGTGGCGCCCTCAACAGCGTGTTCCAGACCCTGAATTAATTTGGCGGTGTCCGGGTCGGGATTTTTGAGCATACGCAGACAGCTATTGCTGTAGTTGATGGTGCCAGTCAGTGGCTGGTTTAATTCGTGTGCAAGGCTGGCGGCCATTTCACCGATGGTACTCATGCGTGACACACGGGCGTACTCGGTTTCATGGCGGCGTTGAGCGTCGATGGCCATTTGTCGTTCCAGCTCGTCAGCAATCCACTGTGCCATGACTTTGAGAATCTCCAGATCCCATTGGCTGAGGCGGGATTGACGTATTTCATTGCCGGCGAATTCCAGTGTGTAGTGATTGCGGCTTTCCAGCATGATGCCAACACCGAGATAACTGAGCCAGCCCTGTTGACGGCAAACGGAATCCGGTGGTGCATATTCTTCAACATCCGGAATGTCCAGCGGATCACCGAAATGGTCAACCAGGCAAGCGGCACAGCGCTCACTTAGTGGGCGGCGTTCTTCTGGTATCAGGCTTATATCGCCGGAGGTGGTGCAGATTCTTTGTTCGTTATCTTCAATACTGGCAAGCACGGCAACATCCAGTTCAAAATATTTTCGGCCAGTTTCCAGTAATTGTTGCAGGCGTTGTTGGTGATTGAGTTCTGGCGCACTGGTAATCTCAACCAGTTTGCGCAGCGCGACACGGCTTTTATCCAGTGCCTTATTGGTCTGGCGTAAATCGTGGGTACGCTCCGTGACCTGTTCTTCCAGCGAGTCGCGGTATTTTGTCAGAGCGGCCTGCGAAGCTTCACGCTGACTGATTTCCAGACGCAGGTTTTTCTCGGTTTCGCGCAGGCGGTGGTTGGTACGTGTGATATAACCATTTAACGTGAGCAGAGATATCAGGACGATGGCGACACCAATAAGCCAGTAGGCGTATTTTTCCATCAGTGCCAGTAACGATGTTTCACGCAACATTTCGTAAGGCCCGATTTTTAGATCACGCATTAATTCGTTGACGGGTGAATAATCCAGCGGGATGGTCCAGCCGGCACTGCGTGTAGCTAATGCTGCGGGGTGATTGTCCGTCATTGACAAAAGCGCCTGGGTGACTCGGGTGGCTAACTCGCGAGGTGTATCTTTAAGAGTGGCAAACGGCCATTCGGGGTAGAGGCGCGTACTGACTGGAAACGGGTTATCGGTATGGAGTTGTTGATTGAGGATGCGGAAGTCTTCCCTGTTGATTACACCCGATTCAACCATGCGAGCAAAAGTCTCGGCTCTTACTGTGGCTGCATCAATGCTTGCGTTCTCAACCGCAAACACGATTTTGTCCTGCGGGAAACCGGCAAAGCGGAGTTCGCTAAAATCCTTGAAGGGGTCGATACCGTGGTAGGCCAGTTCACGCCACGCCATCTGAAAACCACCGAAGGCGTTTTCGCTGACGGCCATGAAACTTTTACCTCGCAAATCTTTGAGGTTTTTTATCGTCGTATTATCAGCGCGCGTGATTATAACGGCACCATAACGTACTCGAGTTTGATTACCCTCACGAGTTTGCAATGTGGCAATACGCGATATGCCAAAACGTGTTTCCAGGTTTGCGTAATTACCAGGGTTGGTTAGCGTGAACTGAATTCCGCTATTTTGGGTAGCACTGTGCATGTCGTTCAGGTCAAGCGGTACGATTTCAAAATTGTAGCCGGCAATTTTTGACGACAGATATTCGGCCATAGACGACCAGCGGTTTAATGCCTGGGCATGTCCGCGATGAGCTAAAACGCCTATGCGAATAGTTGTTTCACCCAGTGCCGCAGCAGGTTCATCTGGCGCGGCATTGCCCTGGCTTGCTAATGATGACATCACAAGCAGAGTGGCGAGAAGCACTACGTGGACTGGGTCTATTGCTTTATGCATTTTAATTGTTGAATTATGGGGTCGGACACCTCCCTATAAGACGTACTACTGTGACATCTATTTCACCTTTTTTGGCATCAAATCAGCAAAATTTCGTATTTTTCGCGAAAAAAAACATAATTGAGTTTTGAGTCCTGATTCATACCAGGGTTTACCCCAGGTTTGTATCGGGTTTATTAGTACCGCATATGGGGTACTGCCTTTGCTCTTATCGGGTACGACCCAGTTACTTTAGTCGCACGTCATTTATAAACTCTGCCTCGAAACAATCCATATTTAAGATTAGATGAGGAAAAAATCATGTTGAAGCTACATAAATTAAGTGCAGTCATTGCGCTGGCTACGGGCATGTCGCTGCTGCCCATGGCTTCAATGGCTCACGAAGAAGATGACGACGATGATGATAAAAAAGTAAAAATCACCTTCATTCATACCGGTGATTTCCACGGTGATTACCATCCACACACTAATGGTCGCGGCGATGCAGCTGGCACATTAGAAGGTGGTATGGCTCGTGCAGTAACCGTCATCAATGACATTCGTCACGATGAAGATAATGTCATCCACGTTCACACGGGTGACACCATCCACGGTAGTGGCGAAGCGTCTATCACTAAAGGTATGGTGATGGTTCGCATGGTAGACCAGTTAGGTATTGATGTGTCTGTGCCAGGTAACTGGGAATGGGCATACACCCCATATCGTTACATGCAGTTTTTTGGCGTGCATGATGCCGATGGCAACAACCTGGACATCATTCCTGATGCCGATTTTGATACCACTGCAAATAAAGCCGTCAATTTTAAAAAAGGCTCGCCTTATGCAGAAGACAACGTAGGTGATGTACCCACATTCGATACGCCTTTCCGCGCTGTTGAATATGTAGAAAGTTACAATGATGACGGCACACCTAACATGGTCACCGGTTATAACCGTTGGGGTATGGTTGCATCGAATGCTTATCGGAACGGCACCTGGAGACTTGATCATGGTGTTGTTGAAAAAGGCACTGGCATGAACATCACGCCTCCTTACCGCATTATCGAAAGAGATGGCGTGAAGATTGGATTCATCGGTTGTACTACGAACCGTGGTCCTCAGGTGGTCAGTTCTACCATTACTGGCGGCGTGAGCTTCTCCAGCTGTAAAGGTGATATTAAGTTCCCACAAAACCGTCCAATCGACTGGGATGACGCAAGTTACTCACACGGTGGTACAAAAGCCAATCCAGGTGGTCAGACGAAAGGCAATCCTGCGAGTGCTGGAATTCAGGCTGCTCTTCGCAACTCAGCTGCAGAAGCAGCAGATGATGCGGCAGCAAAACCATTTGAGCCTACTGGCTGGGACAACATGCCTCACTGGGGTGGTGTTTATGGCTACAAGGTTACCAACGAAATCGTTATGTGGACTAACTACTTACGTGACGTTGAAGGTGTAGACCTGGTTGCTGTTATGTCTGAAGCAGGTATTGCTGAAAATATCTTTGCTGCTGAGAACTTAACTGGCATGGCTAATGGCCCTGACATTTACTTCTCATCTGATATGCACGAGGAAACTAACTTTCCTGTAGTGGTCACTGATACCAATGGCAAAAAAATTATCATCATTGAAAACAGTGAAGATATAGCCCAAATTGGTGAGCTGAAAGTCGAAGTCAAAAACGGCGCGATCACTAAATGGAAATACAAAGGTCATGACATTGATGAAAGCATCACAGAAGATTCTGATATGGCTGACTTTGCTGATCAGATGAACCAGGAAATTGCTGACAAGATCGCAGCAGGTGATGCGTCTAACCCATACAACAACAACGTGATCATTGATCAGTTGACTGACGTGGTGGGTCAAGCCAGTAACATCATAGTGGAACGTAACCGCTTCACAAACGAATATGATCCTGCTAACAAAATCATGCCAGGCGTGATTGAAGGTACAGGCCATGCGCTGATCACTGACGTGTTCCGCAAACTGGCTGGTGCTGACGTGGGTGGCTTACGTGGTTTCCGCTACACCAACAGTGTACTGGATGGCGATGACATCACTTACGCATCGATGTACCACATGTTCCCCATTGGTGCGCAGATTGCGGTTGCAGCTATTCCAACCACACCTGCATCAGAGAAAGCTCTACCTACAGTTCAGTACTATGATGTAAGTGCGGGTTGTAACACGGCTATTGACTCTAACTGTAACGGTGTTGTGCTGTTCGACCAGGCCGACAACAAGCGTCACTTTGTTGGTTTCCCTCGCAGCTTGCAGCAGGAAATGGAATTTGGCATGAACTCTAGCCACAATCCAAACATCCCTGCATGGGGTGGCGGTTGGTCATGGAACTACTCAGGTATTACCTGGAATGCACAACCATCTGGCCCTCAGTTCGCCAGATTTGGTCAGAAAGAAAGCGCTCGTATTAGCAACATCACACTTTACGATGGTGCAAATAATGGTGCGATTGATCAATCAGCAGGTGCTAAAATTAAGTACGCTTCATACTATTACCATGCCGACTCAAACCGCATTAACCGTAACCAGATCGTAACCAGAGGCTTCTGTCTGAAGAAAGGTTATGCATGGCCTGCGGAAAGAACCAAGTGTGCGGCTGAGAAAGGTGGTATTCAGATCCTGACTAAGACGCCTGCCGGTGACTATGTCATGGTTGATGGTCTTGAATACGACGCAGGTATTGCAAACGGTGATCTTCAGGTGCTTGATGCAACTGAAGCCATGGGTCGTTATATCAGCGCTGACTATATTGACGTATCGGACTGGGTCGGTGGTGCCAAAGGTGCAGTACTGCGCACAGTTGCAGGCCTGAACGGTGTGTTCGAAGGTAACGACTTTGTTTATCCTCGTGCGAACCTGATCAAGGCTGACGGGTCACCAGGTAATGACCTGGTTGACTGTACTATCGAGTTTGGCTTCCCATGTATCCAGCCTATGCGTGGTGCAGAAGCTGGCCTGGGCATACATACCAGTCTACCTGCTGGCTACATTAAAGGTACAGCTGATGCTCCAAGTAATAAAGGTAAGTTCGATGACGATGATGATGACGACGACTAATATGCTTCTTTAGAAGAAGTAATAAAGTTGTGAAAAGCCCGCTCTTTATTGAGCGGGCTTTTTTTACCTGAAAACAATCGGCTTGTTACGCGCCAGACCTCTCTTTTAGAGTATAATTCCGGCCCCTGCCAAACCCGAAGTTAAGACACATATCTGCATAGTAACCAAAATGAAAATTTCACTGACTAAAAACATAATCAGAGCACTTCTACTGACCTGCGCCACTATGCTGGTTTCATTTCAGCCAATGGCTGCCATAACAAAAGATGCAAAATTTACCACTCGTGAACACGCAGTAACACAACCATCTGAAGATGGTGAATATATTTTTAGCCTGTACAGCACTGATGCGAAAATTCCATTTAAGAAAATTCATAGCTGGATCGTGCACATTGAAACCAAAGATGGCAAACCTGTCGAAAAAGCCAAAGTCTATGTTTTTGGTGGTATGCCTGTTCACCAGCATGGCTTCCCTACCAAACCAAAAGTTAAAAAATATCTGGGCAATGGTGACTATTTAGTTGAGGGCATCAAATTTAATATGCCCGGCCAGTGGGAAATGCGTTTCAACATCACA
>QIHT01000081.1 GCA_003229115.1 Gammaproteobacteria bacterium
GCGAAGCATGGCCCGTAGGGTGGATTACATGGACGTAATCCATACAAAGAAAGTGCCTCGCCCGTGGGTGCGAATACCCACTACCAACAACTTATCAAGTTAGGAAAAAATAAAATCAGTAGAAAAAAATCAGGCAACACTCAAATCAACAATTTCCATTGCTGCATCCCTCATAACACCCTCCTCAACAACCCCCGTAAGCACCCGTTCACCAAAAATAAAACTCGGAACACTTTGAATTTCGTATTTACGGGCCGTGTGGTAATTTTGAAGAAGCCGCTGATGTTGTGGGCCATTGGCCCAGGCTAATTCGGTAGTCGCTTCATCAATGCCAACCTCTCCGGCAATCTCACGTAAAATATTCTTATCGCCAATATTTTTCTGTTCTACAAAGTAAGCTGCAAAAAGTTTTTCATGCAGTGCGTAAAACTTGTCATGCCCTAGCTGTTTACAATACTCTGCAAGCAATAAAGTGTTTTTTGAATTTGTTGTAAATGTAAGCTCCGAGAGAGGAATGTTTTCTTCCTGTGCAACACGTATCAGGTTTTGTAATAACTGGTTCCATTGCTCAGAAGGGTAGTCCAGGGAGATGATGGCTTCGCCCTGTTCAGAATTTTCAGGGTGTATTTCCAGCAGGCACCAGTTAATTTTAATATCATAACTATCTTTCAGGCGCATTAGTCTGTGGTGTCCTACGTAACAGAAAGGGCAGATATAATCACTGAATACCGTGACTTGCAGTTCAGGAAGGCTGGACATTAATCTCTACCCCGTGTAATTAATCAACTATGCAGAATCCGCGTTTCAATATACTACTCTCAGTGACACTATTCTGCACAGGCAGTTCCATGGCGCAGGAGCATGATCATAAGCTGGAATGGGAGCTGGGTGGTGGTGTCGCAGGGTTTGATGTGCCGTTATACGTAGGCTCAGCACAAAGCAAGCAATACCTGTTGCCTGTTCCTTATGCGAAATTAACTTCCAGGTATCTGGAAGTTGATGATGGCATACGGGGAATTTTCTTTACCTCACCGTATGTCAGACTGGATATCAGTGCCGATATAGGCGTGCCTGTGAGTAGTGATGATAGTGAGGTGAGACGGGGCATGCCGAACCTCGATGCGGTGTTGCAGCTTGGGCCTTCGCTGAAAATCACTTTTTCCGGAAGTCGACGCGGTAAAAATGAGTTACGGCTCGAACTGCCTGTGCGAACAGCGATCGCCACTGATATAAAAAGCACGGAAAATATCGGCTGGGTTTTCGAGCCACGATTTGTCTACGAACAAAGACGGAAAAATAAACAGGGCTTGTCATATTTGGCGGCTTTTGGTTTGCAATATTCAACCAGCGATTACCACGCATATTATTATGATGTGGAGCCACAGTTTGTTACGTCTGAAAGGGTTTTTTTTGAATCAGACAAAGGTTATAGCGGATTGCTGACAGATTTATCCGCGGCCTGGCGTCAAGGCGAAATTATCTACTGGGTATTTTTAAGATACCGGAATTTGAATGGTGCAGTATTTGAGAATAGCCCCCTGGTTGAGCAAAGCGATTATTTACTTGCTGGTGCAGGGGTTACCTGGGTGTTTGCCCAGAGTTTGTGAGGGTGAGGAATCGTGCGCATAAAAACGGTCGGAGATTAAATATCTTAACTCAATAGCCTTTTTTATAAAGCGCGTCACCTTGATGGATTTCACTAATGCTAATTTTCTGCGTTACACATTGTCAGTGATCCATTCTCTGGCTAATTCGAGCTCGTTAAATGAAAATACTTTAATCTCTGCCTGCACAAAATGTTTGCCTATGGTTTCGGCAAGACCGCCGATGGCGGAATCTGTTGAGAATGCTATACGCGGTATTTTTTTATGATGCTCCTTAACAAACTTAAAATGAGATGATAACGCCGAAAATGAATCCCAACCCGGAAAATGTTCAACATGAATAATAAGCCCGTTTAACCGCTTGTTTTTTTCTATCAATGGATCAATTATTTTCGCTGCAGACTTGAAATCGTTTTCCGATAGTGCCCCGTTTGGTTCAAGAATGGCAATACCGTTCGTTTCGTCAATTTTTACTGAAAGCATCTTGCTCCTCATTTATTTGGCCGCGTCTGACAACGTGGCAAGCCCAAATACAGGTCTTATGCATGCTGGATCAGGAGATCCACTATGCGTTATTCTCCCCGATCTTCAATGGTGAAGGAATTCCTAGTGAGCATGGTTGCTGTGGCCATGTTTTTCTTTGTTGGCAGAATTTCTTAGTGACCGAACATAAGCATGTACAGATTGTATTTCCTGTTCGTTAAGTACAGCTTCCCAGCCTGACATGGGTGTGCCAGCAATACCTTTTTTGATGATATGTATACGACCCTGGTCAGAATAAAACTTTGAGTGTTCGGTATCTGTGAAGTCAGCCGGTTTTTTCTTGAGCCCGGCAGCAGCCGGGCCATCGCCTTTACCACTCGCGCCATGACAGGCCACACAGGATTGTGCAAATACTTTTTTACCCAAAACCAGCTGTTCTTTGCTGGCTGCAGGAACAGGTTTGCCGTACTCACTGCCAAGTTCGGTTTTTAATTTTTGAAGAACGTCGTTCATATGATCCATGTGTCCTCCCGCGTGTTTTCCATCCCCGTGTTCATGTCCCGGGCCTGCGAAGGTAGTTGTGGTTGAGACGACAGTAACTATCATCGCTGTTGCAAGAGTTAATAATGTTGATTTCATAATATTTTCCTTGTCTGGTTTGGGTTTATACAGGTTGTCTGAGTATAGTGGTTGAATTAATATTCTGGTGTCTTTTTCAGCTTCGTCTATTTTTTGTTTCTGTTTTATACATGACCTGGTATCCAGGTCATGTCAGGCATCATAATTTTCTATGAAGGCTGGCGGAAAATGTGCTTCGTGCAAAGCTCTCTGGTAATAACATTGACTTGATATCTGTCTATTAGTTCAGGAGCTACGCATTTTGGTGAAACTCAATTACATTATTATCCTGATCTCGAATAAAAAACATGATACCACCATCTGGTAAAGTTATTGGTCCTTCGGTAATGCGTATATCCAGTTTTTCTATTACATCCTGCGCAGATTTAATATTATTTACGTCCAGGGCGATATGCGTATAACCCGGGTATTTGTCACTGATATCCATAAGAATATTTTCATCGGTTTTCGTGTCAGCATTAAGGATGAAATTAATATTCACACCTGACGGGTGTTCCATTATTGCCACTGGTTCAGGGCCGATGGGGCCAACTATAAATACGAAGCCAAGTTGCTCATAAAACGCCCTCGCGCTCTCAAGATTTTTCACCCTGATGCCGATATGATTTATGCCTGTGATTTCTTTCATAGTTATCCTGAAAAAATTCGTGTCAGATACGAATGTTGCTTAGTTAAACGTCGGGGGTGAAAATTTACATCATTGTGAGCGGACTTGTAAGGGCGTAGTGCAACGAAGCCTTAAGCGCGGCATTTTTTTCGGTAAATCTGTATCGCTAAACATATGCATTTTTAAGAAATGATATATTATTTTCCGGATTAAAAACAATGCTTAAAGACGACATGTTTGATATTTTTGTTGTTGTGTTATTAGGTATCAGGGAAGCAATATGCTCAATTTTTACTCCCTGATACTCGAACGCGTAAATCACGCTTAAATCAAATGCATGTCTGATTGTTTTATTTGTATTTTTTGCCTCTATTTCTATACCGTTTTTAAAAGCGGTGGATATTGAGTACCACCACCAGAGTATAAAAGGCCATAGGCAAATAGATAGGCTGAAGAAAACCAGGGGTGCTGTATACGCAATCTCTAATGCGGAATAGTTATCTTTACCTGATTCGAAGTATATAAAGGCACTGGTTGCAGCTATGGCAAATACGACAGGAATCCATGTGCACAGGAATGCACCTGTATCATTTTTTATGATGTTCTTTAGTCGTGGAGTATCTTTCATGTATTTTTTTTTGTGGCTAACGTTGCGTGCAACGTTAATGCAAGCTTTATTGTTCTTTCTTTAGTGTGTCTGTGGTTACTCTATCGTTATATTCATGTTTAGCGCAACTGAAAAATTGTTGGCAGTGGGTATTATTCGGCGCATAGACGCGCCGAATAAGCCAAATACTGAAGAATAAGACAGACAATCCAGATAACAGGCAAAAAATTCAAGCCAATATCATCTTCAAACTCACCAACAAAATAAACACCGCAAATATTTTTTTCAAAGCCTTCTCTGCCACTCGATGTGCCAGCATCGCACCAACAGGCGCCGTCAAAACACTAACAACAACAATAAAAGCAAATGCCTTGAGATGAACATAACCCAACGAAGGTGAGGCCAAATTATCAACAGACCAGCCACTATAGATGTAGGTGGCTGTTGCAATAACTGCAATCGGAAAGCCGACGGCTGCTGAGGTGGCAACAGCATTTCTAATGCCAATGTTATGCCAGCTTAAAAACGGCACAGTCATACTGCCGCCACCAATACCCGTGAGTGCGGAGATAGTGCCGATAAAAATTCCACCTGAAGATAATTTTCCCGTGCCCAGGGTTGAGTGATGCGCAGCCGGTTTGTAATTACTTAACATGTAAATGGCTATCAATAGCTCAAGAACGCCGAACGCAGGTTTCAGGATGTTAGTGGTTAAGTATGCTGCAAACAGGCCGCCTAACCATGCGCCGATGCAAATGCCCGGTGCTATTCTAAAAACGAGTGGCCAGAGTACAGCTTGTTTACGTTGGTGTGCAGCCATCGAGGAAATAGAGGTGATGATAATAGTGGCTAGTGAAGTTGCCAACGCCATATGCATGACATGCTCAACAGGTTGGCCCTGGGCGAGAAACACAAAATACAGGATAGGAACGATGATGAGGCCACCACCAACACCCAGAAGACCACTGATGATGCCGACAAAAGCCCCGGTTGTCAGGTAGATGAGATATTCAGGCATATTATGTTCTGCATTATGTAGGTGCGAATTTATTCGCACAAGAAGGTTCTAGTGGTACTCACCCTGTTTTTGTGCGAATGAATTCGCACCTACTTGAATGTATGTTGGTTTGCTGAGTGAATCTTGTAGAGTAAATCACAGCTCACCATTTTGTGGTTATTGGTATGGCCACTAATGACATTAAAAGGTATATCGGTATCACCGAAGTGGTTCAGTACCAGTGCGGCACCACTAAAGTCGTCATCTTTTGTGTAGCCATTGATAGTAATCAGCGTGGTTAACCCGGCATTGTGTGATGAAAGAATACCATTGCGTGAATCTTCAAAAGCAAGGCACTGTTCCGGTTTGAGATCCATCGCCTGTAACGCATAATTATAAATATCACCTGCCGGTTTTTTTGCGGGTACGATATCGCCTGCAGCGATAACTTCAAACCATTCAATAGCGTCTTTGCCCAGTGTGTGTTCCAGCAGAACGGTGACATTCTCGGGTGTTGTTGTGGTCGCAATGGCCAGTCGCAAGCCTTTTCTACGTGCTTCGTTGAGTAGGCGCTCGACACCGGTTCTTAGCGGGATGGCTCCCGTGGATAGCAGTCTGACGTAATGTTTTGTTTTTGCAGCGTGTAATTCAGGTACGAGTTGTTCGAAATTATCGGCTAGACCCTGATTGTTCAAAAAGGTTTTTGCGTAATGTTTCATGCGCTCTTTGCCACCGGTCACGGCCAGTAACTGGCCATAAGTTTCAACATCCCAGTGCCAGCCGATACCGAATTCATCGAAGGCGGCGTTGAATGCGACCCGGTGTCCGTCGCGCTCGGTATCCGAGAGTGTGCCGTCAACGTCAAAGATTAATGCTTCAAGTTTCATGTTTTTCATGCAGACGGATTCTACCGGATTTAGTATCCTGTGGGCTTTAGGAAACTCTGAATTGATCAGAGTTTCCGCAGCACATGGATGTGCTGCCATTTTCAGTGGCTGATAAGCCATTGAAAATGGAGAAAATGATAAAATCGCATTTTATTTTTTTCGTGCGCTGATTATTCATGGATGAATTAATCAGAGCTTCCCTTAGAGATACACAGGAATTGAGTTGAATAAGGCAAAAACTATCGGCTGGATTGGTACCGGTGTCATGGGCGGTGCTATGTGTGGTCACTTACTGGCTGCCGGGCATACTGTTTCTGTTTTCAGCCGAACAAGGGAAAAAGCCACAGACCTGGTGCAAAAAGGTGCGACATGGTGTGCATCACCGGCAGCAGTCGCGGCGCAATCAGGTATTGTTTTTACCATGGTGGGCACACCTGCTGAAGTCAGACAGGTTTATTTTTCTGCTGACGGTATTTTTGATGGATTGAATAAGGCCTCAACCATGGTTGATATGAGCACGACTGCACCCAGTTTGTCGCTTGAAATAGCAGAAACAGCAAGTCAATCAGGAAGCTATGCGGTTGATGCGCCGGTATCCGGCGGTGATATCGGTGCGCGTGATGCGACTTTGTCGATTATGGCGGGCGGCAAAGAATCCGTCGTTAATGAAGTGCGGCCATTACTGGATTGTATGGGAAAATCAATTACTTACATGGGGCCTGCCGGCAGTGGCCAACATGCCAAACTGTGCAATCAGCTGGTCGTCGCCGGCACCATGATCGGCGTGTGTGAGGCCTTGCTTTATGCGAGCAAAGCCGGGCTGGACTGTAATCAGTTGATCGCTGCTATTCGGCCGGGTGCAGCAGGTTGCTGGACTCTGGATAATCTTGCGCCGCGAATCATAAAAGGCGATGATGCGCCCGGCTTCATGGTGAATCATTTTTTAAAAGATCTGGGCATTGCCGTGCAGGAGGCTCGGGCCTTGCAACTGGATTTGCCGGGGCTAAAACTGGCACATAAGCTTTATCTTGAAACGCAAAAAATCGGTCATGGTCAAAGTGGAACGCAGGCATTGATTCATGCCCTGAATGAATTATGAAACAGGAGATGCACACCATACCGGGCAAATATAGCTGGGCTTATATACGCGATATTGCCAAACAGCATAAGCGAACCTTGATTATTGCTAACCTGGTTGCAATAGTCTCCGCTTTATTAAGTGTGCCCGTGCCGCTGTTGATGCCGCTGTTGGTTGATGAGATTTTGCTGGATAAACCCGCTGCCATTGTCGGTTTTATGACACAGGTGTTTCCGCAGGCATGGCATAGTCCGGTGTTGTTTATTGTTGCTGTCATGCTGGCATCGATGATTTTACGCTTATGTTCGTTGTTGCTTGCCGTTGTCCAGACCCGGTACTTTACGCGCGTCGCCAAAGATATCAGTTATCGAATGCGCTCAGGTTTGTTGTCTCAGCTACAAAAGATATCCATGGCAGAGTATGAAACCCTGGGAACGGGGTCGGTTACTTCACATTTTGTTACTGATATAAATGCGGTTGATGATTTTCTGGGCACGACGCTTAGTAAATTTGTGGTTGCTGTATTAACCGTCATTGGTATATCGGGCGTGTTGTTGTGGATGCATTGGCAACTGGCCTTGTTTATTATCCTGATGAACCCGGTGGTGATTTTTTTCACCATGGTTATGGGTAAAAAAGTAAAAACACTGAAACGCAATGAAAATACTGCGTTTGAAATTTTCCAGCAGTCATTGAGTGAGACGCTGGATGCGATACAACAGATTCGTGCCAGCAATCGCGAGCAACATTATCTACAGCGTGTTACTGAAAGGGCGCGGCAACTTAAAAAACACATGGTTGCCTATGGCTGGAAAAGTGACGCCGCCAATCGTTTGTCTTTCTTTATTTTTCTCATGGGCTTTGAAGTATTCCGCGGGCTCAGCATGATCCTGGTTTTATACACAGGACTCAGTATTGGTGAAATGTTTGCGGTGTATGCTTACCTGTGGTTCATGATGGGGCCGGTGCAGGAAATACTCGGTATGCAATACAGTTATTACGGCGCCAATGCAGCGCTTGATCGGATTAATCGACTGTTGTCGCTCGAGAAAGAGCCTGATTATGTTCACAGGATAAATCCTTTTGCCGACAAACATACAGTAGGTATGCGGGTTGAGAATATTTGTTTCTCTTACGGTGAAGGTTTGAATGTGCTGGATAACGTCAATCTGGAAATTGCTGCCGGTGAAAAAGTTGCATTGGTGGGTGCCAGTGGCGGCGGTAAATCGACACTGGTGCAAATTATTCTGGGACTTTACCCGGCTGATTCAGGCGAACTTTATTTTGATGAAGTCAATGTGCGTGATATTGGTCTGGATGTTGTACGTGAAAATGTAGCAACAGTATTGCAGCAACCGGCAATGTTTAATGACACGGTGCGAGAAAATCTTTGCCTGGGCAGGGATGTGAGTGATGCAGATATCTGGCAGACACTGGAAATTGCGCAATTAAAAACCGTGGTGGTGGCAATGAAGGACGGTCTTGATACCATTATAGGTCGTAGCGGTGTTCGGCTTTCAGGCGGGCAACGTCAGCGTCTGGCCATAGCACGAATGATTCTGGCTGACCCTAAAGTGGTTATTCTTGATGAGGCAACTTCGTCACTCGACACTGAGACCGAAGCACGTTTGCATGAAGCCATGCATTCGTTTTTGCAACAGCGCACCACGTTGATTATCGCGCACCGCTTAAGTGCTGTGAAACAGGCTGATCGCGTGTTGGTGTTTGATGCGGGTATGATTATTGATGAAGGCTGCCACGATGAACTGATAAGCCGTGATGGTTTGTATCGAGATATGTATGGCAGTCACTAAAATGGTAAAGTTGCTGTCCAGTTTTTAACATCAAAGAGCTTAAATAACTCCGCTGCTTTTGGAGAAAACTGTAGGAGAGGCTTTAGCCGCGATAGTATGTCATTCGCGGCTAAAGCCGCTCCTACAATATATATGCCTGTCAGCTTGCTGCGGGTTCATTTTGTGAAAGAGAAAGACTATGAAATTAAATTCAGTTTGCATCAAACAGGCAATGTTATTTTTATCATTACTCACACTTTCGTTATCGAATGTAGCGGGTCCTTTTAGCGTGGGCAGCAAAAGTTTGGGCGTTGTTGTGGGCTCTGGCAGAGCGTTTGATGATAATTACACTATCATCGGCGCAGGATTTGGTTACCACGTGGTTGACGGCTTGCAATTAAATATTCAGGCGCAGACATGGTTGGGAGGTGATCGCGATATCGATAAAATAACACCGGGTGTGCAATACGTGTTTTCCAGAGAGCAGAAATTTAAACCCTATCTCGGTGCGTTCTACACGCGTTCATACATTGAGAACTTTGATGACCAGAATTCGGCAGGTTTGCGCGCAGGCGCTATTTTCTCCACCAGCTCAAATTTTTACGTGGGTTTTGGCATCGTGTATGAAGACTATCTCGATTGCGATGAAAACAGGTTTGTGGATTGTGATGATACCTATACCGAACTGAGCATTGCTTTCTTGCTGTAATATATTATCTATTGCTAATATTCTGATATTTGGTTATAATTTAGACATATTCTAAGCAACTTCGGTAAAAAGGTGTATCAGATGAACAAGCCATTATTAATTTTGTTGGCTGGCAGCCTGTTGAGTACACAGGTTTCTGCCATCGAGTGGCAAGCGTTGCCGGAAACCGCGCCTGCACCTGAAGATAACCCAACCACGGAAGCAAAGGTGGAACTGGGTAAAATGCTGTTTATGGACCCACGTTTTTCATCGACGGGCACGGTGTCCTGCAACTCCTGTCACAATATTATGGAAGGTGGCGATGACAGCCGCAGGGTTTCGATGGGTGTTCATGGGCTCACCGGTGGCCGTAATGCCCCCACTGTCTGGAACTCGGCTTTTCATTCTGTGCAGTTCTGGGACGGCCGTGTGAATTTACTGGAAGATCAGGCCAGGGGACCAGTGACGAATCCGGTTGAAATGGGTATGAGTGATATTGAACAAGCCATGGATCGGGTCAGGGCGATACCGGGTTACAAACCTCACTTTGATCAAGCTTTTGGTGAGGATGCGATGACGGTTGAAAATGCGGCCAAAGCGGTAGCTGCTTTCGAGCGCACCCTGATTACGCCTAACAGTGCTTACGATCAGTTTGTGAAAGGTGATAAAAAAGCGTTGAGCAAACAGCAGCAGGTCGGTATGAAAAAGTTTGCTGATCTGGGTTGCGTGGCCTGTCACGCAGGTGCAGCGTTCAATGGCCCGCAAAATGAATTTGGTGAGGGTTTTTACTCGAAGTTTCCCACCTTTGTAAATAATGAGTATGTTGATAAGTACAAGTTGAGTGAAGATATCGGGCGGCAGGCGCCCACCGGTAAAAAAGAAGATGCCAACATGTTCCGTGTGCCCACGTTGAGAAATATTACTGATACGGCACCTTACTTTCATAATGGCTCAGTCAATGATTTACATGAAGCGGTGCGTGTTATGGCAGCTACCCAGTTAAACCACAAACTGTCCCGGCAGGATACGGACGATATTGTTACTTTTCTTGAGGCGCTTACCGGCGAGTACCCACAAATTATGATGCCGCGTTTGCCTGCCACTTCGGGCAAGAGCATTGTTGCAGACTAAAACCGGAGCTGTGTGGCATAATTTGGTTACATACTAACTGGAGATTTCCGTGGCCACTGTCGAGATTACTAAAGACACATTCGAAGATACCATTACCAATAATGATATCGTGATGATTGACTTCTGGGCACCCTGGTGCGGGCCGTGCAAATCATTTGCACCTGTTTATGAAGCGATTTCGGAAAAACACGATGACGTATTTTTTGCCAAGGTCAATACGGAAGATGAGCAGGAACTGGCGGCCAGCTTTCAAATTCGATCAATACCCACATTGATGATCATGCGCGAAAAGGTCGTGATATTTTCCCAGGCAGGTATGTTGCCGGAAAATGCGTTGGAAGAAATTATTGATAAAGCCAGAGCGCTTGATATGGATGTGGTAAGAAGCGAGATTGAAAAACAGCAGGCTGAAAAGAGCGGATAATAAACTGAGATTGATGATAAACAGTTATCCTGGTTAATAATATTTAAAACCATTCACCACAGAGGCACAGAGGACACAGAGAAAACCTTATGTTTTGTTAATAATGCTGCAGGCGTTATTAACAAAGTAAAACTCTGTGCTCTCTGTGGTGAATCGTTTTTTAGAGTTTTTATTATCAAGCTTTCTTTTTGTTGCGGATTAATCTTTTCTCAGCCAGCCGGGCTTCTTTTAATTCTTCTTTGGCGGCCTTTAATTGTTGCTGTAGCTGCTTGAGCTTTTGATCCATGGGGTCAGGTGAAATGTTCGTGACAGTATTTTTTTTTACGACAGCTTTTTTCGTTTTCACAGCCTGAGGTACCGCTTGTATGGTTCTTCTTTTGCGTGCGGCTCTTTTGGGTTTTTCTTGCGCAGCCTGGGTGCGAATGATCTCGGGTTTTTTACTGATGGCTTTTTTGCGTTCGTTACTAATTGCCTGGGCGATGGAAGGGCTTTGTAGATTAACGCGCCTGGAGCGTATGCCGCGCAAAGACGATTTTATGCGTTTGGTGACTTCGTCAATTTCGCCCTGACCGTCAATGATATGTAATTTCTTTTCCTGTTTATACTTTTCAGTCAGTGGTTGAGTTTGTGTGACAAATACCCGGAGCCGGCGATCAATGGTTTCTTCATTGTCATCCGAGCGGTGATGCAAGGGTCCGCCGCAATTGTCACAACGTTCGTCCATGACAGGAGGCCTGGTAAAGCTGTTAAACAGGGCGCCACAGGAAATGCAGGTGAGCCGCCCCACCATGCGTTGCATGAGCAGGTCAAGATCAACATCAATTTGCAGAACGATATCTATCGGTCGGCCAAGACCGTTCAGTAAAATATCGAGTGCTTCAGCCTGGGCGATGTTGCGTGGAAAACCATCCAGTACGAAGCCATTTTGCGCGTCCGGACGGGTGATGCGTTCGCGAATCATGCCCAGCACGATATCGTTAGGTACCAGTTGGCCGGCTTCCATGACTGCTTTGGCCTGACGCCCGAGGGGGGTTTGCGCTACCACAGCCGCACGCAGCAGGTCTCCGGTGGAGATCTGCGGAACGCTGTACTTATCGATCAGGTATTTGGCCTGTGTGCCTTTGCCGGAGCCTGGAGCCCCGATCAGTATTATTCTCATTTATGCTCCCTACGTCTTGCGACGTTACAACATGGGGGATTGTATCGATAACACAGCGATTGTCGAGCCTGAACAGCGATAAACCCTATATAATTGGCCAAAATAATTAGAATATGCCAAAAAAAGCAGAATAATGATCTTATACCTCTCCGAAGTGACAGGCACTGATGCGATTAATCAACCATCGATGCCAACAATTCGTGAAAATACCCCGGTGATTTAATGGCTTACCGAACCCCTGTTGGTGATTATTCATCGGACGCTCGTTTATTCAAGCGTCGAGCCAATGTGGCGGCTTTAGTCGCTGTGTTGATGCTGATTGCGCTTATATCGCGTCTTGCCTGGCTGGAAATTGTTGAATTCGCGCATTTTTCAAATTTGTCTGAAAACAACCGCGTGCGCCTGATGGCCTTGCCGCCCAATCGAGGATTGATCTACGACCGCAATGGCGTGGTACTGGCCGAGAACCGGCCGACCTTCCATCTGGAAATCGTTCCCGAGCAGGTAGAAGACCTTGAAGCGACATTAAAAGGTCTGGCTGAAATTGTCAGCCTGCGTAAACAGGATATTGAGCGTTTCCGCACCGCCTTGCGCACCCACCGATCCTTTGAAAGTGTGTCACTGCGTACGCGTCTGGATGATGTGGAGGTCGCACGTCTGGCGGTCAACCGTCACCGTTTTCCCGGGGTGGATATAAGCGCACGCCTGAGTCGTCATTATCCGCATGGAGAAGCCGTGGTGCACGCCATTGGTTATGTGGGTCGCATTAACGAGAAAGAACTGGGGGAAATTGACCAGGGTAACTATAGCGGTACCTCACATATTGGTAAAACCGGCCTCGAGAAATTCTATGAAACTGAATTGCACGGCACGGTTGGTCAGCAGAATGTCGAGGTCAATGCCGAAGGCCGTATTTTACGGGTAATGGATAAAGTTCCACCGATACCTGGCAATGACCTGATACTGAGTCTGGATGTTGAACTACAGAAGGTTGCAGAAGAAGCATTAGGTGATTTTGCGGGTTCGATAATCGCCATGGTGCCGCAGACCGGGGAAGTGCTGGTATTTGTCAGTCAGCCCATGTACGACCCTAATATGTTCATTCACGGCATCAGTTTTGCCAACTACAAAGCCCTGCAGAAAGGTGATGACAAGCCCTTGTTTAATCGTGCTTTATTCGGGCAGTACCCGCCCGGTTCCACATTAAAACCTTTTGTGGCGATGGCGGGGCTGGAAAACAAAGTGATCGGGGAAAAGCAGCAAGTGAAGTGTAAAGGTTATTACCTTTTGCCGGGTGACAAGACCGAGCGTAAGTATCGAGACTGGAAAAAAGAAGGTCATGGGCCGGCCGATTTAGGCAAGGCGATGGAGGAATCCTGTGATGTGTATTTTTATGAGTTATCGCGCATGCTGGGGATTGATCGAATTCATGATTTCCTGGCCAAATTTGGTTTTGGCGAGAGAACGGGTATCGATCTTTTGGGTGAACGACGCGGTTTATTGCCTTCCAGCGAATGGAAGAGGCGGGCACGGGGTACGGTATGGTATCCCGGAGAAACTCTGATCGCCGGAATTGGTCAGGGTTATATGCTAACGACCCCGATACAGTTAGCTTACGCCACTGCGACCCTCGCGAACCGAGGGCTGAAAGTGCAGCCGCATCTACTGAAAGAAATTCGCAACAGGGCTGATGGCAGTACCGAAAGTTTTGTGCCGGAACAATCGAAAATTAGCCTGAGGGATCCGCAAAACTGGCAAGTGATCAATGATTCCATGAAGCGCGTGGTGCACGGTACCTGGGGTACTGCGCGCCTGACCAGTTGGGGGCTTAAGTATAAAATGGCCGGCAAGACGGGGACAGCGCAGGTATTTGGTATTGCGCAGGATGAAGAATATGATGAAGAAACCGTGGCCAGAAAACTTCGTGATCATGGATTGTTTATCGCTTTTGCGCCTTACGAAAACCCGCTCATTGCGATTGCCGTGGTGGCTGAAAATGGTGAACATGGCAGCAAAATGGCGCGGGTGGCACGTAAGGTGCTCGACCATTATTTAAATAAGGACACGGGTAAGAACAACGATGGATAAAGCACAGGTTTTTGATACTGATTACCAAAGCCGCCTGGCCTCTGTGTTGCGCGCTATTCACATCGACCCGATTTTATTTGTCGCTTTGTTATTACTCACCGCTGCGGGTCTGGGAATTTTGTACAGCGCTGGCGACGGTTCAATTGAGCTGGTACAAAAGCAGGGTGTGCGGCTGGGGCTGGCTTTTCTGATGATGATTATCGTCGCACAGATTCCACAACATCAACTGTATTTGTGGACGCCATGGATTTTTGCCGTGGGTATGGTGTTGCTGGTGCTGGTATTGATGGCCGGTGATGTCGGCAAAGGCGCGCAGCGCTGGCTGGACGTTTATGTTATCAAGTTTCAGCCTTCTGAAATGATGAAACTGGTCACACCGATGATGCTGGCCTGGTATTTATCTGAACGCCCGTTACCTCCGGGTTTTAAATCACTGGTTATTTCGGCAGTACTGGTGTTGGTTCCTACTGTGTTAATCGCACGACAACCTGATCTGGGCACGTCCATTCTGGTTGCGGCGGCTGGTTTTTTTGTTGTTTTCCTGAGCGGCATACGCTGGCGTGTATTGATAGGCACTTTACTGGCACTGTTGGCTTCGGTGCCGGTTCTGTGGAATTTGATGCTTGATTACCAAAAGCAACGCGTACTTACTTTTCTCAATCCCGAGAGTGACCCGCTTGGCAGTGGTTACCACATTATTCAGTCAAAAATAGCGATTGGGTCAGGTGGGCTTTATGGAAAAGGCTGGTTGAACGGCACACAATCGCAACTCGATTTCCTGCCGGAGCGTCATACAGATTTTATCTTCGCTGTGTTTTCTGAAGAATTTGGTATGATGGGCGCTATTGTTTTGTTGTCGCTGTATGCATTTATTATTCTGCGCGCGCTCTACATAGCGACCAGGGCGCAGGATAATTTTGGCAGACTGCTGGCGGGTAGCCTTAGTCTGACCTTTTTTGTGTATTTATTTGTTAATGTTGGCATGGTGTCTGGCATATTGCCGGTGGTGGGTGTACCGCTTCCATTAGTGAGTTACGGTGGTACTTCCATGGTAACCCTGATGGTTGGTTTTGGTATATTGATGTCGATTAACTCGAATCGAAGATTGTTATCCAGGTAATACAAGGCTTTATAAAAATGAAAATAATAAAATCCTTTCTTGTTGTTGGTTTAGTTTTGCAGTGTGCGCTGCCGTTAACGGTATCGGCTAATTACGCGCAACGTGATGATGTCAAAGACTTTATCAATAAAATGGTTAAAAAATATGATTTTGACCGTGGTGTGCTCGAACAGTGGTTCTCCAAAGCAAAAAAGCTGGATGGCGTGCTTGAATCCATTGCCAAACCAGCGGAGAAAACGCTGAGCTGGAAGCAATATCGTCCCATCTTTGTCAAGAAGAAAAGAATAGAAATGGGTTTTGCTTTCATGGAAAAACATCATGAACTGCTTGCTCGTGCAGAAAAAGAAACCGGTGTACCAGTGCATATTATCGCAGCCATTATTGGTGTTGAGACTTATTACGGAAGGCATAGTGGTAGAACAGCAGTTTTTGATTCGCTCACAACGCTAGGTTTCGATTACCCGCCACGCAGTAAATTTTTTAAAAGTGAACTTGAACAATTTTTATTGTTAGCGAGAGAAGAACACATAGATGTAACGACTATTCGCGGTTCATACGCCGGTGCTATGGGCATGCCGCAATTTATATCAAGCAGTTATCGCCGTTATGCTGTTGACTTTGATGGTGACGGTAAACGCGATTTATGGAATAGCGTGGCCGATGTCATTGGTAGTGTTGCTAACTACTTTAAGGTGCATGGTTGGCAGCGTGGTGGTGATGTGGTTCAAAGAGCACAGGTGAGCCATCGACCAAAAGATGCAACACGAAAAAAACTTAAACCTCACACCAGTATTGGTGATTTTCGCAAACAAGGTGTTACCACAAAAAAACCTTACGCAGATGATGTCATGGCCACGCTTATAACTCTGGAAGGCAGGAAGGGTACGGAGTACTGGCTTGGCCTTAAGAATTTTTATGTTATTACGCGTTATAACCACAGTGCGTTATATTCTATGGCTGTTTATGATTTAAGTCAGGAACTGAATAGTCAGTGATAAATGTTAGTGAAGATAACATTTAAGCGAGTTGAGCTTTACGCTGCTTTGTCGCTTGTGTTGATACTGTTGTCATCATGTGGTGGCGTCAAGGATGGGCCGCCCTCGGATTATAATCGTCACTGGGAAGATATTCAGGACGCGGTTCCTAAAGATGAACCGCACAGCAGGTATGGCAACCCCGGCTCCTATGAAGTATTTGGTGAGCGTTACTACGTGATTGAAAGCAACAAGGGATTCAATCAAAAGGGGATTGCTTCCTGGTATGGCAGCAAGTTTCATGGCCAGAGGACATCCAGTGGCGAAACCTATAATATGTACGCCATGACAGCAGCGCATAAGACGCTGAAAATCCCCGCTTATGTTGAAGTTACTAATACCGCGAATGGTCGCAAGGCTGTCGTTAAAGTCAATGACAGAGGGCCCTTCCACGATGGGCGTATTATTGATCTGTCGTATGCTGCAGCCACAAAACTGGGTGTTGCTGCCACAGGTACAGCACCCGTTACCATCCGCGTTGTGACACCCGGCGATGGAATGGTGAGCTCCTCTAACGTGGATATCGAGCATAAAGCGGCTTCGAGCATTAATCCGGCTTACACCTTTGATGGCGGCAGGGTCTATGTACAGATTGCAGCTTATAACACAGAAGAGAATGCCCTTAAGATGCTGGATAAGCTAAGAGATGAGAATTTTAGTAGTGTCCGTATTCACGTTGAAAAAAATAAAGGCGAAATGTTGTATCGTGTTCGTATAGGGCCAGTACCAACAACGCAAGTGGCTGAGAAGCTGCTGGCGCAGTTAAAAGAAATTAATCATGGTAATGCGAAAATTGTTACCTACAACTAAGAGAACTTTGCACGACGCATCTTTTTCGTTATGGCGGCGTTAAAAATTGTCTCAAAATGCGGGGGCATGCAGTGGCAAACTGCGTGTAAACTGCGCTTTTTCGACACAATTGCCTTGCCCTAACGAAAAATCTACATCGTGCAAAACCCACTAAAACAAAAAAATTGAGCTGTAAATAATGATAAAAAGTTTCACAAAATTAACCTACCTGTTGCCACTGTTTTTTACGCTGCTTTTTCTAAATTCGTTTCTTGCAAATGCTGCAGTGCCGGTGCCGGCACCACCGCAGATCGCCGCAAAAAATTATCTGTTAATTGATTTTGACAGTGGCCGGATTCTTGCGGAAAAAGATGCTGATGTTCAGATTGAACCAGCAAGTATTACAAAATTAATGACCGCTTATGTGGTTTATAACGAACTCGAAACAGGTCGCATTGAAATAAACGAGCAGGTAACGATCAGTGAAAAAGCCTGGCGCATGGGTGGTTCGCGCATGTATCTGGAAGTGGGCACCAAAGTATCGGTGGAATCTTTGCTCATGGGTTTGATTGTCCAGTCAGGTAATGATGCCAGCGTCGCACTGGCTGAACATGTTGCGGGCACAGAAGATGCTTTTGTGGATTTAATGAACCAGCATGCAGCCCGGTTGGGCATGACACAAACCTATTACAAAAACACGACTGGCTGGCCAGACACTGAACATCTAACCACAGCGCGCGATATCGCTGCCTTATCTGCGGCCTTAATCAGAGAGTTTCCGGAACACTACCGCAGATATGCCGAGAAAGTGTATACCTATAACAACATCAAGCAATATAACCGAAATAAATTATTGTGGCGTGACAACAGTGTTGATGGTTTAAAGACCGGGCACACAGAGTCTGCCGGTTATTGCCTGGTGTCTTCGGCAAAACGTTCCGATATGCGATTAATTTCCGTTGTGCTGGGCGCGGCCAGTGAGAAATCTCGCGCTGCAGTGAGTCAATCACTGCTTAACTACGGGTTCCGTTTTTATAAAACGCATAAGCTCTATGCTGCAGGTGAAATATTAAATCACTCGCGTGTATGGAAAGGTGAAATAGACGATATTGCCCTGGGTTTGTTAAATGACCTGCACATCACCATACCGCGTGGATCTTACAAAAAGTTGAACGCATTGATGGATGTTGATGCAAATATCGAAGCGCCGATTGCTAAAGGTGAGCAGCTCGGTGTGGTAAGAATTACCCTGAACGATGAAAAATTGAGCGCTGTACCTTTGGTCGCTTTAAATAGAATTGAAAAAGGCAATCTATTTCAGGTTGCTAAAGATTACATACTGCAATTATTTAACTGATGTCAGAAAGATTTGTTTATTTAAATGGTAGTTATATGCCTATTAGTAAGGCATCTGTTTCTGTGCTTGATCGTGGTTTTCTGTTTGGTGACGGTGTTTACGAAGTTATTCCTGTATTTGGTTCAAAACTGTTACGTGTCGATGGGCATTTGCAGAGACTGGCGACAAGCCTGGAGCGTATAAGTCTGGATAATCCGTTCAGTGAAGCTGAATGGAAACAAAAATTTGATCAACTGCTTGACTGTAATCCGGGCGATGACCGTGCTATCTATTTGCAGATAACACGTGGTGTTTATCCGATACGCGATCTAAAGATTCAGCCGGGTATTGAACCTACCGTTTTTATGATGACGCTCAACGTAGAGCCAGTTGATCTCGATGTGCTCGAAAAAGGTATTGAGACTGTCACCATAGAAGATTTTCGCTGGAGTGCCTGTGATATTAAATCCACATCTTTGGTGGCTAATGTGATGTTGCGCCAACAGGCAACACAATATGGTGTAGTTGATGCCGTATTAATTAAACAGGGTATGGTGACTGAAGGTACCGCCAGTAATATTTTCATTGTAAAAAACGATACTCTGATTACGCCACCAACAAGCAAACATCTGTTGCCTGGTATTACGCGTGACCTTGTGCTGGAACTTGCGAACGACAATGAAATCAGCACCGAGGTCAGGGAAATTGCTGCCACAGAACTCAGAGACGCTGATGAAGTATGGTTAACAAGTTCAACACGCGAAATAGCACCTGTTGTACGCCTTAATGATAAGGTCGTTGGTAGTGGGAAAGCTGGCCCTCTCTGGCATAAAATGATTAATATTTATCAGGAATACAAGCAACAGTTGCGACAGGGTTAAAGTAGCTGGTTAATTATGTCTGACGAAGAAAATCACTTCACAGAAGAAACCTGTTTTACATTTCCTTGTGAGTTCCCCGTCAAGGCAATGGGAAAAACCTGCCCTGAATTTGAGGTTGCTGTACTTGAAATCATGCATCGCCATGTGCCGGATCTTGCAGAAGGGGCGCTTAAGATGCGACCTAGCAGTAAGGGGAACTACACCGCAATTACTATCACTATTCAGGCGCAAAGTCGTGAACAGCTGGATGCTATTTACATGGATTTAACCGCCTGTGAGTTAGTGGCGTACGCCATTTAATGTAATGACATTACTTGTTCGTCACCTGGGGCAACAGCCTTATGAAAGCGTATGGCTGGACATGCAGCGTTTGACAGAACAGCGTGATAAAAATACCCGCGACGAAATCTGGGTAGTTCAACACCCTGCTGTGTTCACCTTGGGTAAAAGCGGAAAAACCGAGCATTTGCTAAATACGGGTGATATTCCCGTGCTGCAGGTAGACCGTGGTGGTCAGGTGACCTATCACGGGCCTGGCCAGTTGGTGGTTTATGTATTACTGGATCTCAATCGTCTCAAGCTCGGTATTCGTGAATTAGTCACACGACTTGAGAATGGTGTCATTAGTTTATTATCTGAATATGGTATTCAGGCTGCATCAAAAAAACAGGCCCCCGGTGTTTATGTTGAGGGAAAAAAAATTGCAGCACTGGGATTGCGGGTTCGTCGTGGGTGCTGTTTTCATGGGCTGGCACTTAATGTGGATATGGATGTCGAACCTTTTAGTAGAATCAATCCCTGCGGTTACGAAGATCTTGAAATCACACAAATAGCTGATTTTATTGATGATATTAATTTTGATATAATCACGCACCAGCTGATAGATCAGCTTGAGCAGCAATTAAAAAATTTACAGACATCGGTATGACAAAAAACACAGTACAGCGCGCAGTCGTTGGCGAAAAACATAAAGGTGAAGCCAAGCTTGCGCGTATACCGGTTAAGGTCAAACAGCCTGCGGAACGTTTGCGCAAGCCCGGCTGGATTCGTGCGAAATCACCTTTTCACCCTAACGTAAAAAAACTGAAATCAGTGCTTCGGGAACAACAGTTGCATACGGTTTGTGAAGAAGCGGCTTGCCCGAACCTGGGTGAATGTTTTGGCAAAGGCACAGCCACGTTTATGATTATGGGTGACATCTGTACGCGGCGGTGTCCGTTTTGCGATGTCGGTCATGGTCGTCCGAAGCCACTGGATACTGATGAACCAGCCAAGTTGGCGAATACAATTAAAGCCATGGCGCTGAAGTACGTCGTTATTACCTCGGTAGATAGAGATGATTTACGTGACGGTGGTGCGGACCATTTTGCACAATGCATACAGCATATACGCGAAACTAATCCTGAAATTGAAATTGAAATACTGGTGCCGGATTTTCGCGGTCGCATGGATGTGGCGTTGGAAATTATTAATCATCACCCACCGGATGTATTCAATCATAATCTTGAAACCATCCCGCGTTTATACAAACAATGCCGACCGGGTTCGGATTATCAATGGTCACTGGATTTACTAAAACGTTTCAAACAAAAACACAGGAACGTACCAAGTAAGTCTGGTTTGATGCTGGGTCTGGGTGAAGAAATTGACGAAGTGGTTGAAGTGTTGCGAGACATGCGCGCGCACGATGTTGAGATGCTGACGTTAGGGCAATACCTGCAACCCAGCAAACATCACCTGCCGGTTGAACGTTATGTCACGCCTGAAGAATTTGATGACCTGTATAAAGTGGCTATGGAACTGGGCTTCAAACATGTGGCAAG
>QIHT01000163.1 GCA_003229115.1 Gammaproteobacteria bacterium
CGCTTTCTACAAATTCAGCAATCGTCTGTATACCCATTACGTGACCAATCTGGTTAATGGCTGCAACCATGGCATGATCAATTTTATTACTCACCATATCACGTACAAAGCAACCGTCGATCTTCAGGTAATCAACCGGTAAGTTCTTAAGATATTCAAATGATGACAGGCCGCTACCAAAATCATCCAGTGCAAACAGGCAACCAAGCGATTTTAAATCATCCATTAGTCGTTTAGCCATGTGTAGATTAGTAATGGCGGCGGTTTCAGTAATTTCAAAACAGATATTTGTCGCGTCTATTTTGAATTCATCAAGTTTTTCTTTTATATATTGTGATAGATATTCATCATTAAGTGAATTTCCGGATAAATTTATCGAATAGCAAATATTGTCAC
The DNA here is from genome assembly GCA_003229115.1 of Gammaproteobacteria bacterium. Classification (GTDB taxonomy): domain Bacteria; phylum Pseudomonadota; class Gammaproteobacteria; order SZUA-229; family SZUA-229; genus SZUA-116. The sequence continues at coordinate 397 of QIHT01000163.1, forward strand.
CTGTTTCGCTATTTCTTGATGCAACAAATTTAAAGGTATCGTGAATGATATGTTGGTCAAGTTTTCCCATCAGGTTAAATCGTTCGGCTGCAGGTATAAAAGAGTTGGGAGGTATTAATGTACCATCGTCATCTTCTATGCGAACAAGAATTTCAAGGTGCGTACGCCCGCGGCCATCTTTAGTGATTGGGCAAATAGATTGTGCGTGCAGGCGAAGGCGTTTATTGTCCAGTGCATTTTGAATCCGGGTAGCCCAATGCATTTCCTCCTGACGTCGTATCATCTCAGTATCTTTGTCTTTATAAACGCAGACGCGGTTTCTGCCAAGGTCTTTTGCAGTGTAACAGGCAAGATCAGCTTGTTTCATCACTTCTGTTGCATCGTCAGTTTCTTCAGTTAGTGTGACTAATCCTATGCTGACACCGATGCTAAAAGTTTTATCATCCCACATAAATTGATGACTACTTATTTCATTAGTGATTTTTTTGGCAATAGTTTCAGCAGCATCGTGTGGACAATTTTCAAGAATAAGACCGAATTCATCTCCGCCAAGTCTGCCCAGAATATCACCACCACGGATGCAGGAATGTAACAGTGTGGTGATTTGCTTAAGTAGTTCATCACCCGCAGCATGCCCCGAGGTGTCATTTACCAGTTTGAAACGATCAAGATCCAGATAGCATAGTGCGTGAGACCGTCCATAATTTTTGGCATCATAAATATGTTCGGTGAGCTGCCTGTCAAATTCGTTACGATTGGTGAGGCCTGTAAGTGCATCGTGAGTTGCCTGGTGCATGATGACATGCTCCATGTGCCGGCGCTCGGTTTCATCATGGAATACAATAACTACACCATCCGGCTTGCTGCCGAATTGCAAAATAGGTGACATAGAGCTTTCGATTTCTTTTTCAGAACCGTCCTTCGAAATTAATGATGTCATGCTCTTGTGTATAGAAGTGCTGTCTTCAAGGCAGGCGTCAATAAGGTTGTGCATGGGTTCTCTTGTATCCCTGTCAAGAATTCTGAAAACGGCTTGTATGGGTTTGTTTTTAACTTCGGGTAATTGCCAGCCTGTGAGTTGTTCGGCGATATGATTCATGTACTCAATATCACCGTTTACATTGGTTGTAATAACAGCATCAGCAATTGAGTGTAATGTGATTTCTGCGCGCTCTCTTTCTGACTCAATATCGTTAAGAAGTAGCATGTTCATTACAGCCATTCGAACATTTTGACTAAATTGTGTAAGCAATCTTTCATCCACGGTATCAAAAGCCGATTTTCTACGGAAGACAACGATTGCGCCATAAGCCTGATTTTTTAATACGATAGGTGTTACTAACGCGCTTTTAATCTCGAGTTTATCAACCAGGTGTAGTTGTTTTTGAGCTCGAATGTCCTGTGCGACATCATCAAGTCGAAGGTTTGATTTGTTAAGCATGGACCATGCGCAGATGCCGCCATCGTTAACGGACATTTCCATTTCGGCCAGTATATATGCATTGTGTCCTGTTGTAGCAATAAAGTGGTAAGAGCCATCGTCCTTGTGAAGAATGGGTAGTGCGCAAAGGCTTGCATTGGTAATTTCCTGCGCTGCGAGACATGCGTTTTCGAAAAATACTTTTCTGTTGGCACCTGACGATATAAGACGTGCAGTCCACTGGTCTATTAACTCAAGACCATCCTGATATCGCTTGCTTTCGTGCAGGGCTAGTTGTTTAAGGAGTTCAGTGCTGGCACGGGATGATGCAAGTGCAACAATGCTTTCAGCCAGGTTCGTGTTTTCAATAGGTTCATCATGCGCAATGGCAAGCAGGCCTTTTATATTATTGTCGGCATCAACCATGGTGACGCCAATATAGCTTTCAGCCTGAGGCATACTTGAGTTGCTCCAGTCCGGAAAATATTTTAGTAAGTCTCTGTTATAGACGAGACGTCCTCGCCGAAGGACCTCTTCGCCGGGACTGTTTGTAAGGTCACATGTAATGTTGGTTTTATATTGGCCGCTATCAATGTGTCCGGCGATAACAGTTTCATCGCCATCTAACACAGATATCAGGCAGGCGTATCGTACGTTAAGGGACTTACATAGTGAGTTTAAAAGAACGTATATACTGTCGTCATCGTTTTCGGAGCTGGCTTGCACAAAAGAGTACAAGGTGGCTTCTGTTTTTATTCTTTCGTTAACTTCGCTGTTTAGTTTGAGGTTGGCTGTGGCTAGTGTGTTTTTGTTGCGCTGTAATGAAACGAAAAGAAAAACAATATAGCTAATAAGATAAAGCAGGCAAATAAACAGTAGTGAGTTAAAAATTCGTGCGTTTTGTTCGTGAGCATGCATTACATCACTTATCTTATTTTTTATACTGATGATTTGCTTCTCGGTATCCAGTGAATTGAATGAATTGATAATGACGTCAATTTCAGGGAGGCGCTCGATAATCATCAAGCTATGATTAATAAGTGAATTCACTTCTACAGAGGGATCGACATTCAGTGAGTCAATAATTGGAAAAATCTTTAATGCTGTTTCATGTTCAGGATGTATGGCGTATTGCAGGATGAGTGCTGAAAGCTTACCCAGTGTCTCTCGCGATACCCCAGGGTTTTTGTTTTTTGAGCCTTTACCGTAAAACTCCTCACTCATTCTCGAATAATAGGTGATTGAGTTTTGCAGAATTGAATAGTGTGTTTTGAAGTCTTCGACCAGATTTTCCTGGCGATCAATTGTAGTATTTAAATGTGCAATTGCTTTTGCAATATCTGAATGTTCAGGTGGGATACTTGTAAACCTGAGGTCCTGGTTGGCTATTTTTACCCGTTGTGATATTTCGTTAAGAGAGTCGTACTGGTGCATGCGACTATTACGGTACTGTAAAATATCTCTATGCATTTTAATTTGCAAAGCCAGAAGATTTTCTACGGTGTCCAGTGTCCCTTTGAATGGCAGTTCATTGATAATGCTTTTGTAAAAGAAGAAGCTCAATACCACAAGTAGTATTGAAAGCCCGATCCAGTGATTTATTTTTTTGATGATCAAGAGCTTTCTTCTTCGAGTTTTTTGCCCTTGTACTCACCAGTGAGGGTTTTTAGAAACATAATGAGCAGATCAACTTCTGATGGTTTTATTTCCCGCCCCAACTGCGTTCTCCCCATAATAACGATAACGTCTTCAAGAGTTTTTGCATTTCCATCATGTAAGTAAGGTGCGGTGACTTCTATATTTCTCAGGGTTGGCACTTTGAATACATGCATGTCTGATTGTCTCTCGGTTACATTCATACGTCCGTAATCGGCGTGCTGGATATTTCCTCTTGATGCGAAATAGTTATAGAAAATACCTAGTTTCTGGAACAGGTTGCCTCCGATATTAATGCCCTGATGGCAGGAAATGCATCCTAAATCCTTGAATAGCTGGTAGCCCTGTTTTTCTTTATCGGTAATGGCGTTATTATCACCTCTCAGGTACTGATCGAATCGTGCATTTGGTGTTACCAGTGATTTTTCAAATTCGGTAAGAGCATCAACATAGGTGTCCCGGCTAAGGCCTTCGGAATATACACCGGAAAAACGTTTGGACATTTTAAAATCCTGGCGTAATTCGCTTATGAGCTCGCTCCAGTTGGTATTGGCTTCCAGATGACTGTGAACGACTTTATCTATTTGTCCGGCAAGGGTTCGGGTTGAGCCATCCCAGTTTTGTCGAAAATTGTAGCGACTGTTGAAAACTGTCGGGGTATTGATGACGTGCATGCCGCTGTTGTTAGCATCGTGGGCGATGCCGATTTTTTGGTTGTCATCACCACCTGCGTCAAGTTGATGGCAGGTTGCGCAAGCAATCTTGTTGTTCAAGGAGAGCCGAGGGTCGTTAAACAGTAATTCACCCAGGGCTACTTTGTCCTGATTCAGGTTTGAAGTGAGCGGAATCGGTATAATCGGCTCGTTATAAAGCGCGCCTTCTGCAGAAGCAGTAGGTACTATGGGTGCTATGCCAAACATAAGCACTATCAGCAACGCAACGGATGCGTTGTTTGGTATCATTCTCATTTGGGGCCTTGGAATTCACTTAATATTGCATAAAAATGCATCTGGACACATAGGATTTTAGTAAAAAAATGACAGAAAACACTGATAAACCGGTCACAAACTCCATAACATGGCCATTTTTTTTGGTAGTCAGCATGATGGCCTGTTTGTCTGTGGGTCTGCCCTCAACAGGTTTTGCGGCCTGTGACGATATTGCGGCTCCAGGGGTTAACTGGAGTGGTTGTGATAAAAGTGGAATTAATCTTAAAAATCAAGACCTTAGTGGCGCTATATTCACCGGAATCAAGCTAAAAAACGCCGACCTTTCAGGCGCACGTCTGGTGAATGCCGAGCTGAATTTTTCAGATGTGAGTGGCGCTAAATTTGATAATGCACGCATGGCTGGCAGCCGTTTAGTCGCTGTACATGGTGTGGGGGTTTCCTTCAGGAATGCGGTACTGGATCGTGCCAGTTTTAGTCGTTCAAATCTGGAAAATGCTGATTTTAGCTCCGCAAGGTTAAACGGGGCAAAATTTTACGAGGCGAAGGTGGCAAACTCGAATTTCACACAGGCCGGGCTCAAAGATGCCAGCTTTGAGCGAGCCGGTCTTAACGGGGCTGTTTTTGACGAAGCAAAAATGGCCTCGGTAAGTCTGGAAGCGGCCAGTTTAGAGTATGCCAGCCTGAAAAAAGCGGATTTAACCAAAGCAAACCTCAACAGGGCTGATTTACAGGGCGCTGATTTCTCGGGGGCTGATCTAAGTAAAGCCACATTACGCGATGCGGTGATTGACGATGCAGTATTTGAAAATACGAAGCTGAGTGGTGCTACCTGGGTTACCTATAAGCGTTGTCGTTCGGGTTCGGTCGGAATATGTCAGTAAGACCATGCATTGTCGATGCGGGATGGGAAAATTTTGATTCCTTTGTATTCGCTGCATGTTTGCGGTGAAAGTTTTGATTTTGTTTTGCGGTTTTAGTATTTGCCAGCACGCGTAATGTGAAATCTGTATTAACTGAAAATGAAACGGCGACCCTTGGGTCGCCTTTTTTAATCTCAACGGATTTAGTTTCCTTACTATTTATAGCGAAATTTGTAGGAGCGGCTTTAGCCGCGATAGCTATGGCAGTATGTCATTCGCGGCTAAAGCGGCTCCTACAAAACATGCCTATCCGCTTGTGGGGAGGTCATTTGTTTTGTGTAAATGTCGGTCTTTCTTTGCGCCTCTGCGGTGAAAGTTTTTGATGTTGTTTTTTTAAACTAATCAGTAGTGCGGCGGTGGCGTTTCATCTTTTTCATCAGCAAGCTGTGATTCTGTTGCTGATTTCAGTTTTTTCTCAAGAATCGATATTTGAAGCTTCAGTCTGTCAATATCAACTTGTTGGGTAATGATAGTTTTGTCCAGTACATCAATAGTGACCTCCATGTGTGTCAGACGTATTTCCAGTTCGGTTGCGCGTGCTTCCATTTAAATACCTCGAATTTTTGTAGTGAGTCTGGTTGCGCCAGCGACGGCAACCGGCATAGCCAGGAAGTTGATGAAAGGTATGCTGGTCATTATGAAAATACCGGTGCCCAGACCTAGCGCTCGCATCCTGTTGATACGATTGTACTGTCTGATATCTTTGAACAACATGCCGTGATTAGCAAGCGGATAATCCATGTATTCCAGTGAAAATGACCATGCGGCGAATATAAACCAGAGAAAGGGTGCAACAATATTCACCACAGGGATGAATGTCAGGATAACTAAAGGAATTAGCCACTTGATAAAATAAAGTAGTTTGTGAATTTCAGAAGCAAAACTTCGCAGTGCGATTTTCCACATTTTTTCACTACTGATGTGTTCAGGTTTTTGACCGGTTAAGTGTGTTTCGATGCGTGCGGCCAGCAAACTGTTGAATGGTGCTGCAATCAGATTGGCGACGAGGGTAAAAGTGTAGAACACCAGTAATAAAATCGTTATGTAAAAAAGTGGCAGGATAATCCATTCAAGCCATGATAACCAACCGGGTAACAAACTTTCCAGCCAGCTATCCATCTGTTGCTGGATCAGGTAAAACGCTGTGCCGAATAAACTGATATTAATGAACAGGGGTATGACAACATATTTTTTTACGCCGGATTCAAGTATAAGACTGAAGCCAGAGAAGAAATCGCCAAAACCTTTTATATATGAGAACAAAGTAGTGAACCTGTTTAAGTGTTTGTAAGGTAGCCCTGTTGTGCGAGCAGTGCGACGCCATAACTCGCCTCTGTGTGCGAAGCGGTTAAAACGGGGATGCCCATCTTTTGTTCGCGTATTTTAGCCCATGCAGCGTTACAACTGCCTCCGCCTGCTGTAAAAATTTTTTCAGGAAAGGGTGCACCCAGACGGGCGAGCTGTTTATAGGCTTCAAGCTCAATATTGGCGATGCCTTCGAGCATGCCCTGAAAGAAGTGCAGATCATTTTCCGGCCTGGGGCTTAAGCGGTTTTGCAAACCTGGATCGTTTGTCGGAAAGCGTTCGCCGGTTGCAGGCAACGGGTAATAGTTCAGACCGGTGGCTTGTTCGGGTTGGAGTCGGGGAGTCATTTGTCTTATCTGTTGTTTGGTGAAATGTTGCGAAAGTACCCGGCCGCCACTGTTGGAAGCGCCACCGGCTAGCCATAACTTACCGAGTCGGTGACTGTAGATGCCATATTCCGGGGCAAACACGGGTTTGTCCGAGATGATTTTGAGTACCAGTGTGCTGCCCAGAGAGGTCACGGCTTCGCCGGGGTTTTTGGCACCGGTTGCGATGAAAGCGGCGATACTGTCGGTGGTGCCGGCGATGATTTTGCATTGCAGGCTCAATCCCAGATCTTCAGCGACCTCTTTAAGCACGCGGCCGATAACTGATCCGGGTGTTTGCACTTTGGGCAGGGTTGCTGGCGCAATATCCAGTTTGGATAACCAGTCTGGCCAGGCGTTATTGATCAGGTCATAACCCAGCTTCAGGCAGTTGTTTTCATCGCTGATGTCGTATCGTCCGGACAATGTGCCCGCTATCCAGTCTGCCTGATGGCAGATGTGGCTGGCATCTGCATGTTGTTCCAGCAAGTGCATGGCTTTCGCCAAAGACGAGGTGGCACCGTGAGCTGCACAGTTTTCGGGGGCGATGGCGGCGATTTTTATCGACTCATGCTGACGGCTTTGGTCGTTGTACATTAAAGCCGGTGAGAGCGGGTTGCCCGACGTGTCGCAGACCAGAACGGTGCTGGAAGTGCCATCGATTGCGATGGCTGCAATCTGGCGTGGTTCTATCTGCTGGCTTAGGTGGCTGATTATTTCATGAACGGTTTGTTTCCATATATCAGGGTGTTGCTGAATATTGTTGCCACGGATTGTAGGTAGTTCGAGGGGCTTTTGAAACGCGGCCAGTTGTTTACCATCAGAATCAATGCAGCAGCCGCGAACACCCGAGGTGCCGACGTCGATGCCCAGAAAAACGGGGTTTGTCATGCAGTGCCGATAGCAATTTCTAGGGAAGCTGAACTGGCGTTGGTGCCTGCCAGTTATCGTCCCGGTGCTCGGCAACCACCGAGGTGTAAATACCGCCACGGACATTGAATTCAGCCGTCAGCCGCATGAAACGTGGCGAGCAGGTGGCGACCAGGTCGGCGAGAATTTTATTGGTGACGGCCTCATGGAAAGCGCCTTCATTTCGGTACGACCAGACGTACATTTTTAGTGCTTTGAGTTCGATGCAGGACTGGTCGGGCACGTACTCGATATCCAGCGTGGCAAAATCAGGCTGGCCGGTTTTCGGACACAGGCAGGTAAACTCCGGAATGCTGATACGGATGGTGTAGTCCCTGTCAGTTTGTGGATTATCAAAGACTTCCAGCTGTTTTGAAGGTTGAATCGACATAGCTATTTTTCAAGTGTAAAAAAAGGTAATTATACAAGCGAAATTGAACAAATTCCCTGTCGATTTTCACAACTGCTGCTGTATACTTAGCGCTAAAATTTAGGTCAATAACAATAACAGGACACCAGGATCTTCAATGCGCCTGAGCAAGATTAAACTCGCCGGCTTCAAGTCTTTCGTTGACCCCACCACGCTTAATTTACCCAGTAATCTCACCGGCATTGTCGGCCCTAACGGCTGCGGCAAGTCGAATGTGATTGATGCGGTACGCTGGGTAATGGGTGAATCATCCGCCAAGCACTTACGCGGCAGCTCGATGGAAGATGTCATTTTTAATGGTTCATCTTCGCGTAAGCCGGTAGGCATGGCGCAGGTTGAGCTGGTTTTCGATAATAGTGAACTCGAGGGCAAGGTCGGTGGCCAGTTTGCTGAGTACGATGAAATTTCAGTCAAGCGCCAGGTAAGCCGAGACGGCCAGTCCAAATATTCACTCAATGGTACACGTTGCCGTCGCCGTGATATTGCTGATCTGTTCCTCGGCACCGGTTTAGGGCCACGTAGTTACGCGATTATCGAGCAAGGCATGATTTCACGCCTGATCGAAGCCAAACCTGAAGAATTACGCGTTTATATTGAAGAGGCAGCGGGCATCTCCAAATATAAAGAGCGCCGTCGGGAAACCGAGAACCGGATTCGCCATACTCGCGATAACCTGGATCGACTGGATGATCTGCGCGAGGAAATTGACAAGCAGCTATCTCATCTGCAGCGTCAAAGTCGTGCGGCTGAACGTTATAAAGAACTCAAACAGGAAGAACGCAAGTTAAGAGCAGAGCTGCTGGCTTTACGTTGGCAGGAACTCAAGGGCGAACTGGATGGTCGCGACAAAAAAATCGCCGAGGCCGAAACCCGTTTGCAACAGATTATTGCAGAGCAGCGTGCTACCGAATCAAAAATTGAAGAACAACGTCGGCAACATAGCGAGTCCAACGATGCCCTGAATGAAGTGCAGGGGCAGTATTACAGTCTGGGTGCGGACATTTCCCGTGTTGAACAAAATATAAAACATCAACAGGATTTGCAGCAACGTCAAAAGACCGACCTTGAACAAATCGAAACCGCGCTTGAAGAAGCCGCATTAGCATTGCAGGCCGATCGCAGTTCGATTGAAGAAATAGAAATCCAGCTTGCTGCTGATGCTCCCGAGCTGGAAAGCCTGAAACTGGATGAACAAAAAATTGGCGAGCATTTTCAGACGTCCGAGACAGCCATGCAGTCATGGCAGCAGTCATGGGATGAAGTTAACCGTGACTTTTCCGAGGCGAGTCAGAAAGCACAGGTTGAACGCTCGCGTATGGAGCAACTGGAGAAACATATAGCTCAGCTGAAGCAGCGTCTGGATCGTATTGATGTAGAACAACAAACTTTGCGCGGCGAAGACATTGAAGCGCAGATTGTAGAGCTCAAACAAAAGCTGGCTGAAGTCGAGCAGAAAAAAATGGCGCAGGAAGGCCAGTTATCCTCGGTATTGTTATCGATTCGTGAAACCCGTGACCAGATTGTGCTTACTGAGCAGAAATCAGCTGAACAACGTCGCAGCATCAACGACAGTCAGGGCCGTTTGTCATCGCTGGAAGCTTTGCAGCAATCGGCATTGGGTAAAACCGATCAGGCAGTTAACCAGTGGCTGGATCGGCAGGGTCTGGCTGGCCAGGCGCGTTTTGCCGAGCAACTGGAAGTCAGTAGCGGTTGGGAAACGGCTTTGGAAACGGTGTTGGGTGATACGCTGGAAGCGGTGTGTGTTGATCAGATTGATCGTTTGTGCTCAACCTTTGCTGAACTTGAAAAAAGCAATCTTTCACTCGTAGAAACAAAATCCACAGTAACTTCCTCCAAAAGCGGTTCTGGTTATTTACAGGAGAAAGTGACGTCATCGATTGAGTTAGGCCAGTTTCTTCACGGTATTCGCACCGCGGATTCGCTGGATGCTGCTTTGAAATTACGTAGTTCGTTGGCGGAAAATGAAAGTGTGGTAACTCGCGATGGTGTCTGGCTGGGCAAAAACTGGCTAAGAATTACCAACGATAAAGAAGCCCGTCAGGGTGTGCTTGCGCGTGAAACGGAAATACGTGAGCTTCAGCAACGACTTGAAGAACTGGAGAAACAGGCAAATGCTTTGAGTGCGGAACTGGTTCAGCAGAGAGAGGAACTGCATTCAAAAGAACAACAACGTGAAGAAGCCCAGACGACATTGAATAATGTGCATACTGAGCTCAGTGAATTGCAGGCACAGATCAGCGCACGTGAAACGCGTCAGGACCACATCAGCCATCGCGGGCAGAACCTCGATAAAGAAAAAGAAGAAACTGAACAGTTAATCAGTGATGATGCTGCTGCGATAGAACAGGCAACCCTGAGCCGTAATGAATCGTTGCAACAAATAGAAAAAATTGGTAGTGAACGCGAAAAACTTGAGGGGCAACGCGAGACTTTAATTGCCCAGTTACAGCAACATCGTACCGCATTGCAGCAGCAACAGGAAAAAGCCCATGAGCTGGCTATTCGTATTGAAGGTTTAAACACACGAAAGCTGAGCCTTGAACAGAACACGGAGCGCATGGAAAAAAGCCAGCAACTACAGGTGCAGCGCAAACAGGAACTGGAAGGTTTGTTAACAAAAACCACGGAACCGGTTGAAGAGCTTGAGCAACAGTTAAGTGTGTTACTGGAAGAACGTCTGACGACTGAGAAATTACTGGCAGATGCTCGACGCGGAGTTGAAACTATAGCGCAATTGCTAACAACGCTGGAACAGCAACGAACAGATCATGAACAACAGGGTCAGGATGCTCGTTCACAGCTTGAGCAGATGAAACTGGATAGTCAGGAAATTCGAGTGCGCAGCAAAACCACACTCGAACAGCTGGCCGAGGCCGGTTTTGAAGCAGAGCCATTGCTTAAAGAAATAGAGCAAGATGCCAGCAGTCACATCTGGGATGAAAAGGTCACCGCAGTAGGTAAGCGCATTTCCAGATTGGGGCCGATCAACCTGGCAGCTATTGATGAATACCAGGAGCAATTAAAGCGTAAAATATATCTGGATGAACAGCATCATGATGTTGTGTCAGCTCTGGATATACTCGAAGAGGCTATGGCAAAAATTGATAAAGAGACCCGTACTCGTTTCAAGGACACTTATGACCACATCAACAGTCGCCTGAAAGAAATGTTCCCGCGCTTGTTTGGTGGTGGCACTGCCTATCTGGAAATGACAGGTGATGATTTATTGAGTACAGGTGTAACGGTGATGGCAAAACCTCCCGGCAAACGTATTTCCAATATTCACCTGATGTCAGGTGGTGAAAAAGCATTGACGGCGGTAGCTCTGGTGTTTGCGATTTTCGAGCTGAATCCAGCGCCTTTTTGCATGCTCGATGAGGTTGATGCGCCACTGGATGAAGCCAATGTTGGCCGTTTTAGTCAGCTGGTCAAAGAAATGTCTGAAAAAATTCAGTTTATCTACATCACTCACAATAAGACCACGATGGAAGTTTCCGAACACCTCAGCGGTGTCACCATGCGTGAAGCCGGTGTTTCCAGACTGGTATCAGTAGATGTTGCTGAAGCCGCTACCATGGCTGCAGTCTAGCCGCTTAGCTTTCTCATGGAATACCTGCGCTGGATTCTACTTGTTGCCGGTTTGGCTTTCGTTTTCGTTATTTATCTGATTGGCAAAAAGCGTAAGCGTCAGGACACTTACAGCGACTACGATCTGGATGATGATGCGCCAGAATTTGGTGCTAATGACTGGGATGAGATTGACGATGGTGTCGGTGATGTCCGTATCGTAGCTCGCGAGAGCAGTGACTATGATGACACTGATGACGAAGAACTTTCCGAGGCTGATACTGTAGATGAGCAGCCGGATGATCAGTTATACGATCAACAACCCGTTGCGGATGAAGTTGAGCCCGAGCAGACAAACACGGATCAGGATGTCATCGTACTGTACATATTAGCTCGCTCATCTGGCCAGATGGCAGGTGATAAAATAAACAGCGCGGCACAGGCCAATGGTCTGGAATTTGGAAAAATGGATATTTTCCATCGACTGGATGATGCAGGGAAATCTGTTTTCAGTCTGGCGAACATGGTAGAGCCCGGCAGTTTTGATGCTGATGCCATGCACGAAATAAAAACACCTGGAATAATCTTTTTTTTACAAATTTCCTCTGTTGCAGACCCATCCAATGCCTTTGACGATATGCTTGAATGTGCTTACCACATATCTGAAATGCTGGATGCGCAATTATGCAACCACAAACGTCAACCGACCGCTGACACAAAACGATGCTGAGCAATACCGGGAGTTGGTTGACGCAGATACTTAAAACTGAGCCTGATTAATAAAATTATGTTTGACAAGAAACAAAAAAAAATTCTAAAGCATTCGAAGATAAAATTAATAAAGTTGACGGAAAAAAAGGTATTTGAGATTGCTGAGAAAAATGTAAATGAGGGTGTGTTGTCAGATGCGGAACTTATGGAGTTTTTAGAAGTGGCTAATGGGCTTTACCGCGGTGGCGAACAGATAATTAGTGATGCTGAATATGATTTTACGTTTATTGCAGAATTAGAGAGACGGCATCCGAATCATCCATTCTTACAATCAGTTGAACCTGAGGTGGCATTTGTTGGGAAAACAGTTGAGTTGCCAGTTCGCATGTTGTCTACCGAAAAAGCATACAACGATGAAGGAATTAATAAATGGGTAAATAGAATAAAGAAGGCTGCAAAAGATATTAATAAAAATTTTGATAACCTTTTATTTAGAGTGACCCCTAAGTTAGATGGTTACGCAGCATACTATGATGGTGAGAGGCTTTTTACGAGAGGTGATGGGAAGCGCGGCACTGATATTACCCGCGTAATTAAGCGTGGTTTGACTATTAAAAATGGTCGAGACCGAGGCCTTGGTGCGGGTGAAATAGTTGTGTCTAAAAAATATTTCAAGAATAATCTTTCAAAACACTTCGAAAACTCAAGAAACTTCCAAGCCAGTGTGGTCAAAGAAAAGGAACTTGAGAAACATGCCGCTAAAGCAATTAAAGATAAAGCTGCGGTGTTTTATCCGTTTTCCACACTTCCATCATGGAATGGTACGTATAAAGAACTGGAGGCTGATTACAATACGATTATTAATGATGCATGGAATTCCGTTGACTACGATGTTGATGGGGTAATAATTGAAATCATAGATGACGAGCTAAAAGAATACATGGGTGCGACACTTCACCATCATCGTTGGCAGATTGCGTTCAAAGAGAATGTTGAGAAAGCTCATGTTAAAGTTTCAGGTGTTATATTGCAGACATCTCGAACTGGACGTGTTAACCCTGTTGTAGAAATCGAGCCGATACGCCTCAGTGGTGCTCTTATACAAAGGGCATCCGCTCATCACTATGGCATGGTTGAAAAAAACGGTATAGGTGAAGGGGCAATCATTGAACTGGTTCGGAGTGGAGAGGTGATTCCGAAGATTGTGAGTGTTATTAAATCTGTTGAGATTGAAATTTCTAGTGACGAAAAAATTTGTCCTAGCTGTGAAGAAAAACTTGTGCGGGATGGTGATTATCTTTTCTGTACAAACAACATTAAATGTCCTGCACAAATCACGCATACAATAGAGCATTTTTTTAGTGTGCTTGGAAACATTGATGGTTTTGGGCCTGCGACAATCGAAAAATTGTACGAGCATAATGTTAGAACTTTGCCAAAAATATACCAATTAAAGGCTAGTGGTTTTCAGAAGAAAGGTTTTGGTCCTAAACAAGCTGATAATCTTTACAAGCAGCTTGTAAGAAGTCGGACAGAACAGATTGAAGATTGGAGATTTCTGGCTGCATTCGGTGTTTTCCGCATGGGTGTTGGGAATTGTGAAAGGTTGCTGAAGCACTACCGACTTGAAGATGTCTTTTCCTTAAAAGTTAAAGATATATTATCTGTTGAAGGTTTTGCAGAAAAGACTTCGAAAGTTGTTGTTCATGGCTTAAAGAAGATACATCATACCTTCGACAAAATTTATAGGTTGGGTTTTGAGCTTGAGCAGACTTTGCTTGTATCTGAGCAAATAAGGTCTGGTGAATTAAGTTTTATTTCAGGAAAATTGATTGTTTTTACTGGATCTATGAAGCATGGGAGTCGTACAAGTATGCAGGCTGAAGCAAAGAAACTAGGTGCAAAAGTTGGTAGTGCTGTAACCGGGAAGACAAGTTACCTGGTGGCTGGCGAGAATGTAGGCGCTGCTAAAATTAATGCTGCTAAAAATAAAGGAGTCGAAGTATTAACTGAGGATGAATACCTTTCACTGATACGATAACGTTGTTAACGAAAAATTACTGGAAGATGGTCCAAGGACGTAGGCTTGTATAAAGTAGGTTGCAGGCAGCGCTGAGAATTCCGGGAACAGCAATAGCCTTATCCCGGCCTACAGCTACTGAACAAAAATATTTAAAAGAAAAAACAATTTATCCACAGATGAACGCAGATAAACACAGCTAAAATGTAGTAGCTCAAACTTGAACTGACAGTTATCGTCAAAGAGTGTGGCATAAAAATACAACTTTTAGCTACAGAGAACTCAGAGGAAATCAAGGTTAATAGAGCTAAAATTATGTCATCCCGAACGAATGTGAGGGATCTTGTACTTCAATGCAACAGATCCCTCACATTCGTTCGGGATGACAGACTAAACAAACTCTGTGTGCTCTGTGACCTCTGTGGCAAATAATAGGTAAGACAGTATTGAAACTTGTCCGTATTTCCGTCAGGTCAAGTTTGAGCTACTACAGGTAAGAATGTTTTAAGCTTATAAACATCTGCGTTTATCTGTGGACTTAAGGGTTTTTTTGAGTTTTTTGTGTCTTTCGCGGTAAGTAGTATTTTTAATTATTCTATTTCGCGATGTGTTTTTTCTGTGGATGCTGGTTCAGATATTCCTCAAGCCCGGGGAAATTTCTTGTACCGTAATTTTCCGGTGGTTTTCTTCTCAGTAAATCAAAATCTTCGTTTTTCAGTATCTTTTTCAGGTAAGCCTGATTCTGTCCGAGCGCATGGATGTAATTACTTTGGCCGTCAAAATGCACCTGTTCATAGCTGTAGACTTTTTTGAACAGGTTGTTGAGTCGGTTTTCAACTTCGTGTTCGTAGAAAGACGGTGTTTTTCTCAACATGTCTTCTGCTGATTCGTAAATGACATGTTCCTTGCCGTCTTTATCGACTTGAATCGCAAGGCCACCCAGCACAAATTCCGGATAAAGGCGGTCACGGCATTTTTCCAGGTAACAACGATCTGACATCTGGGCAATCAGGTCAGCTGTACCTAACATGTATCCCACCAGATGAGTTTTTTCATCGGGTAGACGTATCTGCGAAGGGCAGACTTCAAGGCCAGTGTAATGCACCATCTGGCCGGAAATTTGTGCGTGTTTTCCGAGCTCAAGCTTGTGGAAATAGCGTTTAAGGTATTCTGAGCTACGGTTAACGTGAATCAGGGTATATTCGGCACCGTTGTGATGACGGTGATCGTGGATACTGCGTAAATAGCCTGAATCGTGATACAGCGCTGTGACCACACCAATCAGGGCTCTTTCAGCACCGATTCGCTCTGATTTTGACGCGGTACGCTCGTGGCCGTTAATCAGGCGTGCTAATGCCAGCGTCATATCCATGGTGTGCTGTTTATCGTGATATAGCGTATCGCAGGGCAGGTAGTCGGGGTTTTCTCCCTCAAACAGTTTGTAACAGTCCTCAAAGGCTTTTTTCAGGGCGCTGCGGTTGAATTTTGGATAGACATCAGCAAAAATTTCCAGCACGGATGCCAGTACGTCAGGGACTTCAGAGACGTCTACCTGATTGGTGACGTCGTATTGTGATCGTCTATCTCTCATAGAGCCTGGTTGGCATTTCATGCCTTGTTGTTCATTCTTTTATAGCTGAAATAGAGTGTTTTGCACAAATAGCAGAGTGCCGTTTTGTGAACCAGTTCAAACTAAAAATCGGCCATAGACCCGATTTTGTGATATTAGTCCAGAAATAGCCGTTATTTGGTGGTATGCGTGAAGGAGCCATCCCAGTCATCCGGGGGTGGGTTTTCACGAAATTTCATGATTCTATCGAGGTAGATCTGGTAGATTTTTCGGTCCTTATCGAGTGAGCTTAAGGCGAAAATTTCGCGTTCAGCCTCGTCCCAGTGTTGGGCCCGGTAGTGCTTAAGCCCAAGGTGGAAGCGTTTGAGGTCTTTGCGAACCGATTTGTCGACTTTCTCGAGCAAGCCCAGGGGTTCGAATATGGCAACGGGCTTGTCTTTACCTTTGACTTTTACCCGGTCCAGTTCGCGGTATTCATACTCCGGAACCTCGAATTTTGTCGATTCGCCAACAATAATATCGACACCGTAAACTTTTGTCAGGCCTTCCAGTCGTGAGCCCAGGTTTACGGCATCACCAAGTACGGTGTAATCTACGCGGAATTCTGAACCCTTATTGCCGACATTCATCTCACCGGTGTTAACACCGACACCGACCTTGATTTCAGGCCAGCCTTTGGCCTTAAATTCTTCACCCAGCGTTTGCATGCGCTCGATCATTAATATGGCGGCATTCATTGAGTGCAGGGCATGTTGGGGATCATCAAGCGGCGCGCCCCAGAACGCCATTACTGCATCACCCATGTATTTATCGATGGTGCCACGCTGGTGGTGAATCACTTCCGTAATCGGGGTTAAAAATCCGTTAATAAAGTCTGTCAATTCTTTGGGTTCCAGGCTCTCTGAAATGGTGGTGAAGCCACGTACATCAGAAAATAGAACAGACATGTTTTTGATTTCGCCATCGGTGTTGATTTCTTCCATCTGCCCGCTCATTTCATCCACCAGTTCGGGGGGTACGTACTGCCCGAAGAGGTGAGCTAACTGACGTTTACCGCGTGATTCGATAAAGTAGCCGTAAATCATTTGCAGGGTAAACAGTAATGCCGTTAGTAATACAGGTGTTGCTATGGGTAAAACCAGCTGGTAGCTGGTCCAGGCAACCAGGTTGGAGATAATCAATAAAGTTGCCATGGAAAGGCAAACAATGATACCCCAGAGCGCTGATAAAACAGGTAACAGGAAAGTGAGTAGCAGTCCAAGCACCACCAGCAAAAGAAACTCGAAGCCCTTTGTATAGCCAGGTTTATGCATGACTCTCTGATCCAGAATGCCCTGGATAATATTGGCGTGTATCTCGACACCCGGGTAAGCGGTTTCTATGGGTGTGGTACGCAGGTCGAGCAAACCGGGCGCAGAAGAGCCGAAAAGTATGATTTTTCCTTTTAACCTGGCAGGGTCGGCTGTTTTATTCAGTACATCAGTGCCGGAAATATAGTCAAAACTTTTTTGACCACCAATGTAAGGCACCAGTACATCGCCATGTTCATCAACCGGGATATAGATGTCACCGATTTTTACCCATTCGAGGAACAAATCATTTTTGTTGTCAGCGCTGGTTTCAACGATTAGCTCGATCTTGGGTGAGCCCAGTGCAGTGCGTGCGAGTGCGAGTGCGAGCGATTCATGTAACTGACCGTCATATTGCTGTAGTAGCGGAACACGACGAAACACACCGTCATCATCCAGTGAGGGGTTGTCAAAAAATCCACCCCCATAGGCTGACTTTTGTAGTAACTCGAGATTGGCGGTGTAACCGTTTGGTGTATGAAACGGTATGCGATCCTTCATGGCGTCGTCCAGACGGGCAATGGGTTCGGGTAATTGACCCTTGAATTCATCGGCTGAGTCGTTGCGGAAAACAACGCCCATGATGGTTTTTCTGTTCTCCAGACTTTTGGCGAATATCTCGTCACGTTGTAACGAAGCGATAATTTTCCTGTACTCCTGTTGAAAAATTTCGTCGTCCTTCAACGAACCTTTCGACATTTTTTCCAGCAATTTACCGCCTTCGTCAATGTCAGCTTCTGCGAAAACAATATCGAATCCAATGGTTTTTATTTTGTAGTAGTCAAACAGGTTGTCATTAATTTCTGCCATCACGTTACGGTTCCAGGGCCAACGACCTATTTCAGCTAAACTTTTTTCGTCGATATCGACCACCACCACCTGATTTTCCTGCCTGGGAGGCAGGGTTAACTTGAGGCGTGCATCGTAAGCCTGATTTTCCATGGTGCTAAATGCGGGAATGGTTAGTTTTCCACCGACATGTAGCAGGAATACAGCGGTTAGCGCGATGCTTAAGGCGTATCTGATGTAGCGTTGGATTTCTTGCATGAGGTTCCATAAGCAGGCAAGCTGCTTCATTTTTATTATTTATAACACGGAAAATAGCAAAGATAAGCCATGAAAGCTATGAAACGGGCATAGCTTATGTAATATTCGCGTATTCGTGAAGAGGGGGATTTTGTGGGCCAGATTGATCTTTTATTGGGGGTAAATATCGACCATGTGGCGACATTGCGTCAGGCACGCGGCACGCTATATCCGGATCCACTGCATGCTGCGCTGCAGATCGAGCAAGCAGGCGCAGACAGCATCACCCTGCATTTGCGAGAAGACAGGCGACACATACAGGATAGAGATATTTACCTGCTGAAGCAGCGCATGTTGACTCGAATGAATCTCGAAATGGCAGTGACTGATGAAATGGTCAGTATTGCTGTGGATGTAAAGCCTGATGATTGCTGTCTTGTGCCTGAGAGTCGTGAGGAACTCACCACCGAAGGCGGTTTGGATGTGATTGCCCATGAATCCCAGATTAGAGATGCCTGCACAGCATTATCGGAAGCAGGTACCAGAGTGTCGTTGTTTATTGATGCCGATAAAAAACAGATTGATGCGGCCAAAGCGACCGGTGCGCCTGTCATCGAAATACATACCGGGCATTACGCGGATGCAATAAACACAAAACAGCGTGAGCAGATATTTAACCAGATTTCAGAGTCAGTGGACTATGCGCACAGCATTGGTTTACAGGTAAATGCTGGTCACGGCTTGAATCGACAAAACATCCAGCCCATCGCTGCGCTCACATCGATACGTGAATTGAATATTGGTCATGCGATTATTGCGGATGCCGTTTTTATGGGGCTGGAAAAATCAGTGCGCGAGTACAAACGTTTGATGCATGAGTCTCGATTATGATTGTTGGTACCGGCGTAGATATTGTAGAAATTGATCGTATTCAGAAAATAGTAGATCAGTATGGAGATGCGTTCGCAAAACGAATTTTGTGTGAAAACGAACACGAAAATTATGAAAAGCAAAAGTTCCCGGTTCGTTTTATTGCGCGTCGGTTTGCTGCTAAAGAAGCAGTAGCAAAAGCACTGGGCACCGGTTTTCAGGCAGGTATCACAATGCATATGATTTGTGTGGCGCATGATGAGTTCGGGCGACCGATAATTAAACTCTATGACAGGGCAAAAGAAAGAGCTGATAGCCTGGGTGTTGAAAATTTATTGATTAGTATTTCTGACGAAAGGCATTATGCGATGGCTTTCGCGGTGATGGAAAAATAGGGAAGTCAAAAACTTTTACCACAGAGGTCACAGAGGTGCACAGAGAAAAGATTTTCTATTGTTAGTTACGCCTACGGCGAAGCTAACAAAATAAACCCCCTGTGTACCTCTGTGACCTCTGTGGTAAAAGTTTTTTAGTTTTTTACACGCTTAAGGAATCAGGTTCTGAATCAATCAGGCGGTCTATTTCATGTATCAGTAGATTAACGCCGTTTTCACAATGATCTATCGAGTCACTGTCTATAGCATTTTCCAGTTGGTCGGCTGCATACCTTAATGCGGGTGTGCCACAACAACGGCTGGCGCCATGTAATTGATGCGTATGGTTTTTCAGGTGGGTTTTGTTATGAGTTTCAAGGAATTTTCTTATCTCTGAACGATACGTGGGTAATTCAGCAATTAACATACTGGTGAGTTCATTGGCAAGTTGTTTGTTGCCAGCGGCAAGTTCTTTAGCTTCTTCTTTTGAAAACATTTCAAGTGAGTTTGCACTTGTTACCTGAATATTTTCTTCGCCTGATTCAGTTTTGTTAAATAGCCATTTATTTACAATGTCCTGCATAAGGCTTTCACTAATGGGTTTAATGAGCAGGTCATCCATTCCATTTTCCAGTACTTTTGATTTCTCTTTAGATATGGCATTGGCAGTCAATGCAATAATAATAGAGCCTTTGTCATGCTCAAGCGCACGCATGCGTTGTGTTGTTTCATAACCGTCAAGACCAGGCATTTGTAAATCCATAAAGATAAGGTCAAAAGACTTCTCTTTTATGTGCTTAATGCCTTCTTTCCCTGATCTGGCGGTGGTGACCTGGGCTTTGTTCTTTGTGAGGATGATTTTTGCCAATTTCAGATTGATATCGTTGTCATCAACAACAAGTATTTTAATGCCTGACCAGTCATATTTATTTTCGGTTTCAGTAATCTCGCTAGAGGTGGATTCATCAGGATTGGTGGTGTCGAAAAATCTTAATAAGGCTTGTTGTATGACTGTCCTTGTGGATGACCGAAATACAGCATCTGCAAAGCCAATATCCCTGATATTTTTAATATCTTCGTAAGAGCGGGTACTGCTTATGGCGAGAGAGGGTGTTTTTTTATCGGTGACTTTAGGCAGATAGGATTCCAGTTTTCTACTGTGCATATCAGCTCGACATATACTGACAACGTGCGCGTCAAACTCCACAGAGCTTTTTGAATTTTCAAAGTCATCAAATTTTTCTTTAGAGAAATCAGTCACTGTACAGCCCCATGATTCAAACATGGATTTTATGGATTTCCTGCACAATTGATGATCATCAATTAATGCGATTTTCCTGTTTTTTAATAGTTGAGGTGGCCTGGCCGGGATTTTGTCTGATACCTCCACCGGGACGGTAAACCAGAAGGTCGAACCTTCACCATAGGTGCTGTCGAAGCCTATAGTGCCGCCCATTAAATGAGTCAGTTTTCTTGAGATAACCAGACCTAGACCGGTACCGCCAAAACGACGTGTAATCGAAGTATCGGCCTGTGTGAATGCATCAAATAAAGTCTTTTTATGTGTTTGATCCATGCCAATGCCGGTGTCTGAAACCGTAAACTTGATGCCTGTACCTTCATGATTGACGTTATCGTGTTCAACCTGGAGATAAACATAACCTTTTTCAGTAAATTTGACGGCATTACCAATCAGGTTGGTAATTATCTGACGGATACGAACAATGTCTGTATTAATCAACCTTGGCGTGTTTACATTCAAGTGATAAAACAACTCGATATTTTTTTCATAGGCAACAGGTATTAACAAATCAATAACTTCTTCAATCACATTGAGAATATCAAATTCTTCTTTGGTAATATTCAGTTTGCCTGATTCAATTTTTGACAGATCCAGTACGTCATCAATAATGGTTAGAAGATTAGTCGCTGATTTTTTAATAGTTTCAGCGTAGTCATGTTGCTGTTGTTTGAGTTCAGTATTTCCGAGAAGCTCCGAGAAGCCAAGAATACCGCCGAGAGGTGTTCTTATTTCGTGACTCATATTAGCCAGGAATTCAGATTTTGCCTTGTTGGCCTGCATGGCATTAGAGCGTGCAATATCAAGTTCTGCATTTCTTATTTCAAGTTCTTCAAGAGTTTGTTGTAACTCGTTGGTGAACTCATCGATACGCGCCTCCATGTCATCACGTGCGATATGAAGTTGTTCGGCCATAATGTTGACACAGGCTTCGAGCGTGCCTAGCTCTGTTGGTGCATCTTCTTCAATCCTTATTTCGTAGTGGCCGGATGAAATAGCCTTAACCGCACTTGTCAGGGTTTGTACAGGTTGTGCAATTTGTTTGCTTATTCTCAGCGCAATAAAAGTATTTATAAATAAAATTATAAGAGCAAGTAGTGTGCCTCTTATCAAGGTCTGTAATTTTTTTTCGTTACTGCTATTAGAGCTTAGTAGTATCTCAACATAACCAATGACTTCTTCTTTAATATCGCTTTCCCAGGTGGTTGGTTTTTCTCCATCTAAAAACTCTTTGAAGTGTGCTTCGCGTGTTGTTATGGCGGCATTGAACGAAAGCAGACTGTCCGATAAAAAATGTTTCCAGAATGACTCCTTCTCATATTCATGGCTCAGGTCATGAAGGGAAATCAGTGATTCGTCATTGGTGTTAATTATTCGTATCGAAATAATATCCGGATCTTCCAGTATTTTTCTCAAGGTGGGAGCTAGTTGTTCAATATTACCTGTGGTGACAGCATCTACGGCGACCGGTGCTATCTGGTTTGCAATTGAACGGCCATGCCATTCCAGTGATTCCTGAATGTATTGCAGTTGTGTGTAGGTGTAATAACCGGTGAGGGTGGTGGCAACCAGCAATACCGGCAACATGGCCAGTATTATAAGTTGTCTTCTGATTCCCCATTGACGCATGTTTTTGTGCCTGTGATCTTATGATCGTGTTTGTCGCGCAGCTTGATCACTAGTAAAAGTGTTATAACTGGATGGCAAGATGGTGCTACTGATATATACTGCCGCATCCTGAAGTTATTATAGTGACATAAGCGCTGATCGCCACATAACAAGTTGATTATGAAAGATATTAATTACAAATCTCTGTCAGATTATATCGGTAATACGCCGTTGGTGCGTTTGCAGAGATTGCCGGGACAAACCACTAATGCCTTGCTGGTGAAGCTGGAAGGCAATAACCCGGCGGGATCGGTGAAAGACAGGCCAGCCTTGAACATGATTTTACAGGCTGAAAAACGAGGTGATATTCAACCGGGTGATACGCTTATCGAGGCCACCAGTGGTAATACCGGCATCGCCCTGGCGATGGCCGCCGCTGTTATGAATTATCGTATGGTATTGATTATGCCGGATCACATGAGTGAAGAACGTCGCGCAGCCATGAAAGCTTATGGTGCAGAGCTGATTCTGGTGACCAAACAGCAGAGCATGGAAGGTGCTCGTGATCTTGCGCTGCAAATGCAGGATGAGGGTAAGGGCAAGGTACTTGATCAGTTTAATAACCCTGATAATCCGGATTCGCATTACACCGGCACCGGCCCCGAGATATGGCAGCAAACGGGTGGCAAAATCACGCACTTTGTCAGCGCCATGGGAACAACCGGCACGATTATGGGTGTGTCGCGTTATCTCAAGGAAAAAAATCCGGAAATACAGATTGTTGGCGTTCAGCCTGAAGAAGGTGCCAGCATCCCTGGTATTCGCCGATGGCCCGAGGCTTATTTGCCCGGTATTTTTGAAGCCGCCCGCGTCGACCGTACGCTGGACGTAAGTCAGGCAGATGCCGAGCAAACCACCCGCGAGCTGGCAGCTAAGGAAGGTATCTTTTGTGGAATCTCATCAGGTGGTGCGGTGGCGGCTGCGCAGCAACTGAGTCGTGAAGTCGAGAACGCGGTGATTGTCTCAATCATCTGTGACCGTGGTGATCGCTACATGTCTACCGGCGTTTTTCCTGCCTGATATTTAATTTGTCTGTGGCAAAAAATGGTTTTATTCATGTTCCAAGTACGTAGGTCGGGCATTGCCCGGCATGGGTGATGGTGGACAATGCCCACCCTACGAATTGGCTCTCCTCTGTGTGCTCTGTGACCTCTGTGGTAAAAAAAATCTTTTGTTTCGTGTTGATTGGCTACACTATGCGATCAAGTAGTATTTATTACGCATGAATACATCACGTCGAGCAAGGCGGAAAAAGCGTCTGCCTGAAGAACCTGTAGAAGTACAAATTGAAGCGCTGTCTGCCGAAGGCAGAGGTATTGCGCACGTCGATGATAGAACGGTGTTTATCGATCAGGCGTTAGCCGGCGAACGTGTGCTTTTTAAATATACCCGGCTGAAAAAAAACATCGCTGAAGGTAGAGCGATAGAAATTCTTCAGCCATCACCTGATCGTGTTGTTGCCAAATGCAAGGCGTTTGAAATGTGTGGTGGTTGTTCATTGCAGCACATGGCAACGGATGCGCAACTGCAACTCAAGCAAAAAACATTCCTCGAACATCTTGAGCATATTGCAGGCGTTGCGCCCCGCAATATATTGAAACCAGTCACAGGCCCGGTCTGGTCATATCGTTATAAAGCGCGGCTAGGTGTGCGTTATGTCCATAAAAAAGAAAAAGTGCTGGTTGGTTTTCGCGAGCGTGGTTCATCTTTTATTACCGATACCGAGCATTGTGAAATATTGCATGAGAGTGTGGGTTTAATCATTAATGATCTTGCCCAATGTATTGGCAATATGGAGTTAAAGCGACAAATACCACAAATAGAAGTAGCGATAGGTGATAACCAGACGGTACTGGTTTTTCGTCATCTTGAAGCTATGGCAGAGGACGACAGAAAATTATTGCGTGAATTAGCGATGAAACACGAGCTTGTGATTTATTTACAGGCCGGCTCACCCGACGAGCTAGAACCTTTGTGGCCGGATCAACCCGAAATTTTATTTTATGAATTGCAGGAACACGATGTTCGAGTTGAATTCCAGCCTGCAGATTTTACTCAAGTTAACCCTGTCATCAATCGAAAGATGCTGGACGCAGCCATTGGATTTTTGCAGCTCGAAAAAGATGATCAGGTACTGGATCTGTTTTGTGGGCTGGGTAACTTCTCATTGCCGATGGCGAAACGTTGTGCTCATGTGACTGCTGTTGAAGGTTCAGTGGCCATGGTAAAAAAAGGCCGTGATAACGCGATTAAAAACAGCATCGGGAATGTCGAGTTTGTTCATGCTGATTTATATAACGATGACATTGCAACAGCGCCCTGGCTCAATAAAAAGTACAACAAAAT
This sequence comes from Gammaproteobacteria bacterium, assembly GCA_003229115.1. Taxonomy (GTDB): domain Bacteria; phylum Pseudomonadota; class Gammaproteobacteria; order SZUA-229; family SZUA-229; genus SZUA-116. The sequence goes on from QIHT01000163.1 coordinate 25,174, forward strand.
CTTGCTCGATCCGCCACGTTCGGGAGCGGATGCGGTGCTAAAGTATTTGCGAAAGATGAAGGCTGAAAAAGTTGTTTATGTTTCCTGCCATCCGGCAACACTGGCTAGAGATGCAGGCGTGTTGGTGAATGAGTTAGGTTATACGTTAACCGATGCCGGTATTATGGATATGTTCCCGCATACTACGCATGTGGAGTCTATGGCTGTATTTACCAGATGAAAGACAAATTATCCACAGATGAACGCAGATAAATACAGATAAAAAACAAAGGCTTTATGCCGCGAAGGACGCAAAGGGCGCGAAAAAAACAAACTGCTTAGCTCATGTTTTAACCAAAGATTTTATCTTTTTTCGCGCCCTTTGCGTCCTTCGCGGCAAAAGGTTTTGCTTTGGCTTGTTCCCGCGCGGGAGCACGGGAATCAGATAACAACGAGAAGTTTCTAGCTTAGCCGGAATAAAACCCCATCTTCACGCCAGCTACTTCAATCACATCTTTGTCAGTCAGTGGTTGAGCCTGGGTGCCTACTTCCTGGTCATTTACCGTGGGACGGTTGCAGTTTTTGCCCGCGTCAACAACAATCAGGAAGAAACCTAGGGGTCGGCGCGTGATGGCAGCAATCTGTACACCGGGTTTGCCAATGGTGGTGAGAATTTTTGTCAGTTTAAGTTCTTTGCCGCTGTTGGAACCACTGAGCAGTTCCAGATGCGCGTCGGCCGGGCCTTCTGAACCGGCAGCACCGGCTGAAGCGAGTTCAGAGGCGATTTTGCCGATAGATTTTTCGAGCTTGCCTTTGTCTTCTGCGGATACTTTTTCATTCGCGTCCGGGCGGATAATCATGGTCTTTTCGAATTCGCCTTCATCGGCTTCTGCCGCTTCGTTGATGTACTCCAGCGTGTGTTTACCAATCTGAACCTTGTCGCCATTGGACAGGGCATACTTGGTTATTTTTTTGCCATTGATGATGGTGCCGTTAGTGCTATTCAGATCTTCAATGAATGAATCATTGAGAATGGTGAGAATTTTGGCATGGGTACCACTGACGGCCAGGTTATCGACATGAATATCGTTGCCAGGTTTGCGACCGATAGTGACAATCTCCTGATCCAGTTCGAATTCTTTTACAGGGCTACCATCAAAGCTGAGTATTATTTTTGCCATTTTAATTCCTTAAGCACTTTATTATTATGAGAATAAATCAAAAAATCGAGAAAACAAGCTATTTCTAGCAGGAAACGGTTTTAAAGGCCTGGCCAGAATCACCGAAATATTGTCTTTACCGCCATGTTCATTGGATTCACGAATGATTTCTGACGCTGCTTTTTCCAGATTTTTGCTGTTTGTTTTGAGGATTTCATGAATCAATTCATCCTCAATCATGTCGGTAACGCCATCGGAACAGAGCATGTAAATATCACCGGTTTGTGTGACATCTTCCTGTATATCGATTTGAACGCTCTCTTCGATACCAACAGCTCGTGTTACCAGATTCTTGTTGAGTGATTTTCTGGCCTGTTCCGGTGTATAGAAACCGCGGTCGATCAACTCCTGCATTAAACTGTGGTCACGTGTAATTTGTTCCAGCACACCGTCGCGAAGCCGGTATAAGCGTGAATCGCCAACGTGAGCCACGGTGAAACGATTATCGTAAAATAGTACCACGACAAGCGTGGTACCCATGCCGCGATATTGGGTATTTTCAGTGGAGGCGTTATAAACGTTGGAATTAGCCAGCGCTGCCGCTTCATGCACCGCGATACTTTCGAGGCTGTAGCCGGTTTCTTCGTCGGTGGAGCCATCTTTAATCTTTTTGAGCCGCTTGCTCAGCGTTTCCAGTACGGTGCTGATAGTAATGGCGCTGGCCACCTCGCCACCGCGGTGCCCACCCATGCCGTCAGCGAGTACCGCAAGCCCGAGTGTTTCACTGGTGCTGATGGCATCTTCGTTGTGATCACGCACGGAACCTACGTCAGTAAGTCCGATGATCTCGATTTTACCTTTCAAACTCATAGAGCGACTCAGGTTTTACTTTCGGCTTCTATTATTTTGAGGCACTTGCCAATATCTGAGGCCATAATTTTTCCATCCTGATAACGATCCTCTCTGTTTTTAGCCATGGCGCGATTGATAATAACGCTGACACAGCCAGGTAGATCCGGGTTAATTTCGGTCGGATCGATATGGTCTTCGTTGGTAATCTTGAACATGAGTGCGGCCATGGAATCACCTTTGAAAGGCAGCTGGCCGGTGACCATCTGGAACATCATCACGCCGAGCGAGAACAAATCAGACTGGCCTTCGACTTTTTTACCCGCCAGTTGCTCGGGTGACATATAAGAAGGCGTACCCAGTACCATGCCGGTTTTGGTTTTGCTGGAATCGGTAATACGGGCAATACCAAAGTCAGTAATTTTTACCACGTCTGACTGAGGGTCCCACATGATATTCGCCGGTTTGATATCCCGATGCACAATATTGAAACCATGGGCATATCCCAGGCCGTCAGCGGTTTGTTGAATCAGCGACAGAACTTTGGTGAGTGGCAGCAACTTGTCTTTCTTGATGTATTTTGAGAGATCACCGCCTTTGAGGTATTCCATGGCGATATAAGCCAGATCGTGTTCTTCGCCGGCATCAAAAATGGTGACAATGTTGGGGTGATTAAGACGGCCTGCGGTTTCAGCTTCGCGGAAGAAACGTTCCTTAACTTCTTCGAGTTCGTCATCCTCAAACTCCTGCGCCAGTGCCATGGTTTTGATGGCCACAACGCGAGAGATTTTAGGGTCTTTACCGAGATACACTGAACCCATGGCACCTTTGCCCAGTTCTTTTTCTATCTCATAGCGACCCAGCATGGGTTTTTCGATATTGCCATCGTCAAGAATGAGGGTGCCGCCGGGTGATGAGCCACCGCCGCCACCAAGGATAACGGTTTCTTCCATCGCGGTAGCACGGTTAGCACGGGTTTTGATGTCGCGGAATTTAGGATCTTCAGCCAACATCGTGTCATACACAGATTTGGCTTTATTAAACTGGCGTTTACGTTCGTAATCCAGTGCCAGGTTGTACAAAAGCTCAAGCACAGATTTGTCCATCGGCAGCTTGCGGAATTTTTCAAATGCCATATCCAGCTGGCCCTGTCCCTGCATGGAAAGCCCCAGCATGCGATTGCTTTCGGCGGATTCGATATCGAGCCGGGCTTTGCCTTTTTCGGTGAGCAGGAAGCGTTTGGTGGTGAGTAATATATGCCCCGCCGCGAGTAACAATGATGGCGTCATCAATTGAATCCACATGCCCTGGGTGGTCATCATGATGTAGTGGGTCATGAAGAAAGCGATGAGTAATAGGGCAGTGATAACAAAACCCACCGCTGCGTTAAGCCGGGGCAGTAACAACATCAGGTAAAGTGCAACCAGCGCTAAAATCCCCAGTTCTGCATAACCGGCCCATTCAGGTTGAATGAAAAAATCTTCGTTCAGGATACTCGATACTGAATGTGCGAGCGTTAACACGGGTGCCATGGCAGGATCAATCGGCGTCACCATGGTGTTGCCGACACCAAAGGCGGTCGCGCCGATGAGTACGATTTTATCTTTGTACTTGCTGACGGGAATTTTGCCCTGAATAACATCAAAGAAGGAATCGACAGGGAAAGCGCCATCGTAAGAATCACTGCTGTAGAAGAAAGTTTTCATCTGTGATTCTTTATCTGTTTTTATAGTCAGACGCCCCAGTTGAACGTCTGAGCTCATGGTGATCTTGATGTCATCAAGCCCCAGATTCAGGCTTTTAGCGGCGAGAATCAAAGCGACGGAAGGGTAGTAATCGTCGTAGTAATCGATAACCAGTGGTTCGCTGCGAATACCGCCATCGACATCCAGTACGCTCACCAGGGCACCGATATTTGTCGCATTCTCACCGATAGCGGGGATGGGTGCCAACGTATCTACCATGGGCAGGGGGTACCAGCCCTCAGGGTTGGTGGCGGGGCCATCAATGATATTTTCTTCCGAGAGCTTGTTACGTAATACATAATCGGGCAGGTCTTCGTCGGGACGGCCCAGAGGTTCACCCATAATAAAAGGCATGGCGAGCACAACGTTATTGGCAAGCTGCATGCTTTCGGCAAGTATTTTGTCGGTGTCGAGAGCGGTTTCGGCGGAAGCAATGTATTGCAGGTAGGCGGCCAGCTCTTCACCCACCTGAACCTGCAAGGGCGAGTTTTCGAGGAATTCCGAAATTTTGTTGATGGCAGCGCGGCCATTTTTATCGCGTTTGTTTTTGACCAGTTGACGAGAACTTTCTATCACCAGATTGAGTTCATCGACCTGTTCAGGAACGCTGGCAATACTGCTTTCTTCAAACGCCTGTTTCAGCTCACGAATAAATTGAAGTCCAGGATCGAGTTGTGGTTCAGCGAAAAGCACGGTCTGAGCTACGGCTTTCGCACCGGCTTCAGCCAGCAGGGTATGCATTTCGGCGTGGATATCACGTGACCAGGGCCAACGACCAATATTTGCAATACTTTGGTCGTCAATCGCAATGATGGCGATTTTGTCGCTGGGGATGCGGGTTGAAGACTGTACGCCGAAGTCATAAGCATCACGTTCAATGCTTTGTATAAAATCGGAATGCATGAAAATCAGAAAGACAAGCGTGATCAGGAGTCCAACGAACCAGTCGCTTTTCCAGAACACTTGCTTCATGATGGTTACCCGCTTTGTTGTTATTTATTGTTATAGACAGGCTTTGTGTCTGTCCGTAGAAACCTGGCTTACATCCAAGCGTTTACATTATCATCAATTGTATAGCTGAAAATCGTTTGCTTAGCTCGGGATTATTATTATTTTTATCTCCTATGTCCTTGAAAGAAGCGCGATTTCTGCCGAGCATAACGTATTCTTTATCACTTGTCCCGCCATCCACGGGTCAGTACAAATGGGGCAAGGTTGTTTGCTGAATCAGGAGTGAGGCCATGGTTGCACCCATGCGTTTGGCTAGCCTGTCGAGAACGTTATCGGTGGGTGTGAAATCTACAATCTCTTCTTCTCCGATGACTTCTCTGGCAACATGGCCTGCGCTGGCCAGCTCATCAACCAGGCCGATTTCCAGGCTTTGTTCGCCTGTCCAGATCAGGCCCGAGAACAGGCCGTTTATATCCTGCTTCAGTTTGTCACCACGGCCTTTTTTAACAGAATCGATAAATTGTTGATGGATGTTTGTCAGCATGGCTTGCAGGTGTTTGTTTGCGTTTTCGTTCACCGGGGAGAATGGATCCATCAAGGCTTTATTTTCGCCGGCAGTCAGCGTGCGACGTTCCACGCCCAGTTTTTTCATGGCATCAACAAAACCGAAGTTGTCCATGCGCACGCCGATTGAACCGACGATGCTGGCTTTATCGGCGTAGATTTTGTCGGCTGCGGAGGCGACGTAGTATCCGCCCGAAGCACACATATCGCTGATCACAGCATATAGTGGTGTGTCCGGATATTTTTCTCGTAAACGAATAATTTCGTCGTAAATGTAGCCTGCCTGAACCGGTGTGCCGCCGGGGCTGTTGATGCGAAGAATAATGCCTGCGGTATTTTCATCTTTGAAAGCATTGCGCAATGCGGCCACAATATTATCCGAACTGGCCAGTTCGCCTTCGGCGATCATGCCGGTTAAGTTAACCAGTGCGGTATGTTTTGATGAGAGTTTTGAAGGTGATATGCCACTGTCGGCGAAGGCAATAAATAAAACAATCAAATAACCCAGGGTGGCTAGCTTGAAAAAAATCCCCCAACGGCGCGCCCGTTTTTGCTCGCGCAGGCTGGATTCGGCAAGGTTGGTCAGGAGTTTTCTTTCCCAGTTTTGATCTTGTTCGCTCATATTATTATCCGGTGTCTTGTTACTGCTGATTCTGGTTAGCTATTATGCGACAAAAAATTTGATAAATCTGTGATCCTTTCCAAACATATCAGTGGTTTGTGAGTGAGTAAAACATCAGCCCGCTGTACGCCGTGACTGACAGCGATAGCTTTTACCTGTGCGTTATTGGCCATCATCAGGTCATGTTCACTGTCACCGATCATCAATGCTTGCGCGGAGGGAGTGTCGAGCTCTTTTAATATCTCAAGTAACATTTCAGGGTGTGGTTTTGAGAGGTTCTCTCCGGCACATTTTGTGCTGACGAAATAGTTTTCCACGGAATGTTCCTGCAACGAGCGCGTTAAACCCGGCCGGCTTTTGCCCGTGGCGATAGCAAGTTGGTATCCGTATTCGGTGAGTTCGTCGAGCATGTCGGTCACGCCTTCAAACAGTTTAGCCGGTATCGGATTTTCATATAAGTAATGTTGTTTGTAAGCGGCGGAAACTTGTTCGATGGTGCTTGCGTCCAGAGCTGGATGCAATTTTTCTATGGCTTCCGTCAATCCCAGTCCGATAACGCCGCGAGCCGCATCTTCAGCGACAGATTCACCGCAGACTTTTTTGCTCGCGGTTTGCAGGCTGGTGACGATTTGTTCGATGGAATCAATCAATGTGCCATCCCAGTCGAAGACTAATAGTTTGTATTTATCGGGGTTAGTGTTCATAGGTTAATTATGGGTTATAAGGATTTTTTTCACCACAGAGGTCACAGAGGTCACAGAGGTCACAGAGGAGCACAGAGGAGCACAGAGGAAAACTAAGGTTTGTTACTGCAGTTCATTGTGTTCTGTCATCTCGAACGAATGTGAGAGATCTAACTGTCTGACATTCAGAAGATCTCTCACATTCGTTCGAGATGACAGAGTGTAAGAAACTGTAACAACAAACCCTGGTTTTTCTCTGTGCTCCTCTGTGACCTCTGTGGTTCAAGGTTTTTTCATGCTCATGTATTCAATGCATCCAAAACACTCTGTAGTACGTAGGTCGGGCATTGCCCGACATGGGTGATGGTGGGCAATGCCCACCCTACGACTTAGCTTTTCTCTGTGCACTCTGTGCCTCTGTGGTAAAAGTTTTCTTCATGTTTCGAGTACATCCAACACACTTTGCAATTCTTTATTTAAGGGCGCTTCAATAACTATGGGCTCACTCGATTCGGATTCAAGCGCAGGAATCTCAATACGTGCCGCGTGCAGGAACAAACGTTTGAGTCCGGCTTGTTTTAGTTCGCGATTAAAAACTTTATCGCCGTATTTGGTATCACCCGCTATCGGGTGACCTGCGTGTGCAGCATGTACTCTAATCTGGTGGGTGCGACCGGTATCAATCTTTATACGCATCAATGTTGCCTGCGGAAAATGTTGCAGTGGCTCAAAGTGACTGGTCGCGTGCTGTCCATCATCAATCACTTCAACCATGTGTTCACCGCCACGGGTTATTTTTTTGAGAGCAACATCGACAGTGCTGGCCTCTGCCCAATGCCCGGCAACCAGTGCCAGGTAATATTTACCAAGACCGGTTTCATTTCTTAACAGGTCATGTAAATGAGTCAGTGTGGTTCTGTTTTTAGCGAGTAATAAACAACCGCTGGTTTCACGGTCGAGGCGGTGAGCCAGTTCAAGAAATTGTTCCGGGTGTTTTGATTTCAATGCTTCGATGATGCCGAACGAGAGACCGCTACCACTGTGCACGGCAATGCCCGAAGGTTTATTGAGGGCCAGCAGGTTTTTGTCTTCAAACAGAGTGGCTTCATCCAGCAGTTTAAGCACGGAGTCGGGGATAACAGGGTTCTCGTGCTCGGCGGTGCTGACCGGTGGAATCCGAACCCGATCGCCTGATTTGAGCTTGTAATGCGCTTTTTTACGACCGCTATTGACCCGCACCTGGCCGCTGCGCAGCAATTTATAAATTCGGCTACGTGGTACACCTTTTAAATGGCCCAGTAGATAGTTATCAATGCGCTGTCCCGAATTATCCGGGCCGATTTCGACGGTTTTTACACGGGTTTTACTGGCTGGGCTTGAATTCATGGATAGCAGGCACTATGGTGAAATTGGAGTGTAAAGTTGTTTAGGTTGACCGACAGGCGGTATTTTGACAGACTTAGCCCACTTTATACCAGCGTAAGCTATTATAAATATTAGGGATTTTCCTGCCAGA
>QIHT01000122.1 GCA_003229115.1 Gammaproteobacteria bacterium
GGCAATTCAGCTTGTTCGTCGATAGCTTTTTGCAACAAAGTACTGGCTTCTGATTCATGCCCGGTAAAAACCTTCTCAGCGACTGGCCCTTCAAGAATATTTTCCCAGAAACCACGGCGTGATTCAACATTCGGGAAAGCCGCTTTAACTTTTACCCGAAAGCCATCAACCAGTGCAGCAAGTTTACCGTACGCTGCTGGAATACTGCCCTCGAGTTTGGTACGAATTAAACGTGCAAGCACCGGCGATGCACCACCGGTCGAAACAGCAATCACCACCGGTGAACGATCAATAATCGAAGGCATAATAAAACTGCACAAATCGGGGTTATCGACCACGTTAACAGGCAAGCGTAACGCGTTGGCTAACTCGGAAACATGTTCATTAACTTTTTCTTGATCGGTGGCTGCTATGACCAGCACACACTGCTCAAGGTCACTGGCTGAAAACATTCGCGCCTGGTGATTAATTATTCCATCAGTAGCCAGTGCCGATAATTCATCACACAGTTCAGGCGCAACCACGGTGACGTCCGCTTCTGCTTTTCTCAGCAAGGCTACCTTGCGCGCGGCAATGCTACCGCCGCCAACAACCAGGCAGGGGCGCTGTTTAATTTGTATGAATATTGGCAGGTAATGCATGGCAGTAAATATAGTGAATCAAATTAAAAATAATTATTTCGTTATTGCTGTATATGTTATGCAATTCGTTGAAGGACTTAACTTAAGCTTCTCCAACAGCGCTGGCTTAATCTATGGCTGTTTGCGATGACAGACAATCTGCCGCCGTAGGCCGGGATAAGGTTTTGTCGTTCCCGGCGATTTCCAGCAGCATGACCCTGCCTGCAACGACCCTTATGCAGGCCTACTTCCAGATCCATCAATGAATTACTTAACACATACAGTAATGACGGTTCTTATTTAAGTGTCCAGTAAGGTATCCAGTTCACCACTTTGATTTAGCGCAGAAAGATCATCAAAACCACCAACATGTTGATCACCAATAAATATCTGGGGGACAGTGCGACGGCCGGTAATATGAACCATGTGTTCAAACTGGTTAGGATCTTCGTCGACTTTTACCAGCTCGTATTCGAAGCCTTTGCTGGTAAACAACCTTTCTGCGGCAACGCAATAACCACAAAAACGGGAGGAATAGATTTTAATATCAGGAGCACTCATCACATTGACACCAATTTTACAGGCCTTCAATCACCGACTGCAGCTTCGAACGCACTTCAGAAGCAATACCGCCCAGTGTTTCATTCTTAACTGCCATCATGGATGCCATGGGATCAACCGCAGACACTTCAACTTTGCCGTCGGCGGTTTCCTGCACAATCACATTACAGGGCAACATGGTGCCGATTTTGTCTTCTGCCAGTAGCGCTTTATGCGCAAAGCCTGGATTGCAGGCACCGAGAATGGTGTAACGCTGAAAATCAACGTCCAGTTTCTTTTTCAGCGTGGCACTGACATCTATTGTGGTCAGCACGCCAAAGCCTTCGTTGGAGAGATGTTCAGTAACACGCTCGATAGCCTCATCAAACGAATCATCAACAAATTTGGAAAAGTAATAGGACATAACGACCCCCAAAAGCGGGGTATTTTACCATCATCTACAAACTCGTGGGCAGGCTTCAGACTATCGACAAAACGGCATTGAACGGAGCCCGCAGGCTGTAAATAAACACACCCGGGGTGGGTTTATTCTTCGTCGGTCCAGTCACCGATTATCGCTGCATCCCTGTTGGATTCTTCAACCAGGCGTCTGGCCTGCTCGCGTCGCCAGGCTTTTTCCTGCTCAGGTGTGCGTTTGGGTACAACTGCGGCGGCTGGTTTAGTCGGCGGACTGGTTGTTGCAGCAGGCCTGGTTATGGTGGGTTTGGTTATAGCGGGTTTGGGTTTGGTTATAGCGGGTTTGGGTTTGGTTATAGCGGGCTTGGTTGTGGTTGTGGTCTGCTGGCTTACCGGTTTAGCAGGGCGTCTGGCTTTTTTGGCGATAGCCGCTTTTTCTGCTGCTGTCTCAACCAGTCCTTTTGACTCGAGCACACGATTAGACCAGAATTTATATCTTTCTTTATTTTTTTTGACACCCGTGCCCATCATATACATCATGGCGACCTTGGTTTGAGAAGTCAGGTGGTCATTTTCAGCCGCTTTAAGAAACCACTCAAAAGCCTGTTTTTTATCCTTGTTTATAATGCCCACGCCATATTCATAAATGTGACCCATCTGGTGTTGCGACTGCGCATGCTCCTGATCTGCAGCTTTTTTAAACCAGGCGAATGCTGCATCGTAATCCTTTCTCACGCCATCGCCCTTGTAATAATGCAGAGCAAGCTCATGTTGCGCATTGGCATCACCTGCGACTGCCTGCTGCTGTAGTTTGCCGAAATCAGCCTCCGTGGCATAAACAGATTGCACGCCTGAAATCAGGAAACAATAGATTAAACTGATAACAACTCGAGCGGTATTGGATCGAAAAAACATAATGAATTCCTGGTGCTAGTCGATCGGTGGCGGCGCGACACGGATGACTTCTTCCATGGTCGTCACACCATTTGCAATTTTATTGGCGCCACTCAATCGCATAGGCTTCAAACCATCTTTAACCACCTGATGTCTTAACGCCGTGATATCGCAATTCACGGCAACCAGTTTTTTAACTTCATTCGTCATGGTAAACATCTCGTAGATACCCATACGCCCCTGGTAACCGGTGTTACGGCATTCCAGACAACCCACAGGCTTGCAGGCGGTTTCAGGGTGTTTGGATTTCCACGGTTTCACCAGTGCTTTCCAGGCTTTGGCATCAATTTCTGTGGGTGCTTTACAGTGAGGACACAGGGTTCTTACAAGGCGTTGCCCCATAACACCCAGCAGCGAAGATTGAATCAGGTAGGCTGGCACCCCGATATCCAGCAGTCGCGTAATCGCAGAAGGTGCGTCGTTGGTATGCAAGGTCGATAATACTAAATGCCCAGTGAGTGCTGCCTGAATCGCCATTTCGGCGGTTTCAGCATCACGAATCTCGCCAATCATGATGATATCGGGATCCTGTCTTAACAAGGTTTTCACCCCGCTGGAGAAATCCAGCTCGATATTTTTCTGCACCTGCATCTGGTTGAATGCAGGCTCCACCTGCTCGATGGGGTCTTCAACGGTACAGACATTCACATTCGGCTGCGCCAACTGCTTGAGTGATGAATACAGCGTGGTGGTTTTACCTGAGCCGGTCGGACCGGTCACCAGGATGATGCCATTGGGCTGGTGAATCATGGACTGCCACATGGCTTCATTTCTGGTACTGAATCCCAGTTCCTGGAAATCCCTTAACAGCACTTCCGGGTCAAAAATACGCATTACCAGTTTTTCGCCAAACGCGGTGGGCATGGTCGATAAACGTAATTCAATTTCCTGCCCGTCCTGGTTTCGCGTTTTCAACCGACCATCCTGTGGACGGCGCTTCTCGGCCACATCCATGCGTCCCAGTATTTTGATACGACTGGAAACCGCTGCCATCACCGTGGTTGGAATCTGGTAAACCTCGTGCATGATGCCATCGATGCGGAAACGTACATTACTCATCTCGCGGCGGGGTTCTAAATGAATGTCACTGGCGCGCTGATCAAAAGCATATTGCAATAACCAGTCAACGATACCGACCACATGCTGGTCATTCGCATCAAGATTACCTGAACGGCCGAGTTCCATCAGCGATTCCAGGTTCTGTATATTACCTAGCCCCTGTTGTTGCGATTGCTCGGCACCAAATACGGATTTTGCAACCGTGTAGAACTCGAGCAGATAGCGACGTATATCTTCCGGGTTGGCCACCACCAGCTTGAACTCTTTGCTATGGCTATGTAACTGGCTGAGTTCGTTTTCCCATTCACGGTCGAAAGGCTGCGCCGTTGCCATGGTAATAGCATTCGCCTCAACTTTTACCGCCATGATGTTGAACCGGGCCGCGTAAGCATAAGACATAACATCGGTAATGCTGGCGACATTAATTTTTAGCGGATCAATTCTGAAATAAGGCAGTTCAACACGCCCAGCTAACCATTCGGTTAATGCTTCCAGAGTCAGCAGGCTGGATTTTTTCAGATTGCTCCATTTCCTGCCGGCAATCACCTCGAGGGGATCTTTATCTTTGAAAGAATCGCTCTCTGCCAACGTATACAACATGCGCGCATTTTCGACGTCAATCATCCCGTCCTGTTCCAGCCATTTCAGGATATCGGTAACACTCAGTTTGCGGTTCACCTGATTTTCGATGACTGCGCTCATATTAATTGCTCAATGATTTTGTTGGCCATATCTCGAAAGTCTCGGCTAACTCTGCAGGACTTTCTGTTATTACTACTATATTAGTCACTTTTGCGTACTTCGCGCCTATTTCCAGCCATTTTTCCAGTTCTTTAAGCTCATCAGCGGCACCGCAAGCCAGACACTCGACACGCCCATCGGCCAGATTGCGCACCCAGCCGCGCAAACCAAGGGTATTGGCCTGATGCTGTGTGCTGCTCCGATAAAACACACCCTGTACCCGGCCTGAAATCAGAAAACGCCTGCAAATGGTTGCCATACCGAGGTCGCTATCGAATCCTGTTTGTTATTAATACTTTCAACTTATTTTTTTACCACAGAGGTACACAGAGGATTTGTTTGTTTTTAAACCATAACGCCCTCTGTGCACCTCCGTGTCCTCTGTGGTTCAAATGTTTTTTAAGCAATAAATACACGTAGGTCGGGCATTGCCCGACACGGGTGATGGTGGGCAATGCCCACCCTACGTCTCGTAATAGCAGAAGAGGCTTGTAACCAAAGCCTGTTTTTCTCTGTGCACTCTGTGGCTAAAAAACGTCTTTCTACAACAATAAAAAAAGGCCCGCAAGCGGGCCTTTTTTATACATATCTCACTATTGATTATCGAGCAAGATAATCCAGATCGGATTGCTCTACATCACCGACAGACCACGCACCGCGTGTTCTGGCATGACGTACTGCTGCATCTACGTCTGATGATGAAGCATTCTGGTCAATATCAAATACCTGTCCCGGGTAAATCAGGTCAGCATCTTTGATTTTGTTGCGATTGGTTTTGTAAATAAGCGGCCACTGGTAAGAGTTTCCGTAAACAGAGTCTTTACCCGAGATATCCCATAGGTTGTCGCCACGTTCCACAGAGTAGCTACTACCGCCGGATACTGCTGCCGACGAGCGACTGCTTTTCGATATCGAAGACTCAGCACCCGTCAGTGCCGCTCTATCTTCAGCACTCAGGCTGTTCAGGTATCTTTCATTTTCAGTCTGTTCCTGGATAACAGCATCTTCAGCCTGTTTCTGGGCTTTATTGGCCATTTTAATCGCGCCAGCTTCATCGCCAGCTTCAAGCGCTTTTTCAGCCTTTTTAATCATTTTTCCCGTATCTCGCCACTCATAACCCACTGCTTTGGCTTTTTTGTTGGCGGCTTTAGCACCCGCTATGGCAGCTTCGGCAGAGTTATCCGAGCCTTCTTCTGTGGTAGCACAACCCGCCATCAAACCAAGGCTGAGAAATGCAACTGAAATCAGTCGTGCGTATGTTCGCATGGTAGTAAAATCTCCGAAAATTAAAGAATGGGTTTATCGTTATTATTGTTGGATTATAGCCGCAAAAACTAACAATGTAATAGACTTGTGTCAAGTCATTACTGTTTACCCGAATGCGCTTTAACAGTATGCTGCAGCCCAAAACAGGAGGCAATAAAAAATGAGTTCAGAGGTACGCATTTATTACAATCCGAAATGCTCAAAATGCCAGTTGAGCCTGAAATTGCTTGATGAAAAGGGCATCAGCCCAGACGTGGTCGAATACCTGAATGAGCCACCCACGCCAGATGAACTCAATGAAATCCTAGACTTACTGGCGCTGGAGCCTCGTGAACTCATGCGGCAACATGAAACTCCCTATAAGACGCTGAACCTGGGTGATGAAAATCTGAGCCGAGATGAGCTCATTCAGGCCATGGTCAATAACCCGATTTTAATCGAACGCCCTGTTGTCATTAAAGGCAATAAAGCCACCATTGGGCGCCCACCGGAAAAAATTCTGGAGATTCTCTGAGCCTGATGTCCGAAATTTTAGTCCTTTATTACAGCCCGGGTGGCACCACCGCTGAGATGGCCCGCGTCATAAGCCGCGGCGTTGAGGAGGTTGATGGCATGCAGGCACGACTCAGAACGGTGCCTGCGGTATCAACGAATACTGAAAAAACCAAAGACACCATCCCTGAGGAAGGGCCTCTTTACGCGACTACGGAAGATCTGGTGGAATGTGCAGGACTGGTACTGGGATGCCCGACTCATTTCGGTAACATGCCAGCGGCGATGAAATACTTCATAGATAGCACCGGCCCATTGTGGATGTCTGGCAAACTGGTCGGCAAACCTGCTGCGGTTTTTTCTGCCAGTACCAGCATGCACGGCGGACAGGAAAGCACATTGCTGACCATGATATTGCCCCTGCTGCACCACGGTATGCTGATTACCGGCCTGCCCTACACTCAAACCGAATTGTTCACCACTAAAACCGGTGGCACGCCTTACGGCGCGAGTCGGCTTACCGATGATATGGAAGACTTACCTCTCAGTGATGATGAACGAATCCTGTGCCTGACACTGGGAAAACGTGTCGCCGAAATTGCAAAAAAACTGGAAACTTAAGCCACATGAACCCCCTACACCTTTCGCGCTGGTTAACCCTGTCGGGCTATTTTGGTTTGATCATCGGCATTTATGCCTGGCATATGTTGATCGACAAAACCGATGACCATTTGATAACTGTGGTTCTGCTTACCCAGCTGGGGCCGTTAATGTTCCCGCTGAGGGGCCTGCTGAACGGTAAAACCTATACCCATGCCTGGTCTATTTACCTGGCTATTTTCTATTTTATTGTGGGCATCTGGTATGCCAGCGGCGAGCAAACATTGATGTTTGGTTTGTATGTCACCGCGACCAGTTTAATGTTTCTCGCCGGCACGATTGTCTATACCCGCTTAAGTGCCAGAATGAATTCTGCTGGTTAATTTGTATCCACAGATGAACGCAGATGAACACAGATGAACACAGATAAAAGCAAAACCTTTTGGCCGCGAAGAACGCAAAGGGCGCGAAAAAAACAACATCTGTTTCTGTTTTTAACTTAAGATTTTATCTTTATTTGCGCCCTTTGCGTTCTTCGCGGCCAAAAGGTTTTGCTTTTGTCTTAGCTTTTATCCGTGTTCATCTGCGTTCATCTGTGGACAAATAATAACTATTTTTCCAGCACAGATTTTACAAACGGTACCGTTAATTTTCTTTGCATCGCCATTGATGCAGTATCCAGCACTTCCAGTCTTTCGAACAAACCAAAAAGATCTCTCGGGTAATGTCGCATCAGGTATTCGGCGACGTTTTCGGGTAGTTCCAGTCCACGCTGGTTTGCGCGAAGTCGCAAGGCTTCATATTTTTCTGCATCGCTTAATGATTGCAGCTGAAATACCGGCCCCCAGGCTAAACGCGAACGCAGGTCCGGCAATTGCACCTGCATGGCATCGGGCGATGTGGCAGCAGCGAGCAGCAAGCTGTTACCGGTTTCTCGCATGCGGTTAATCAAATCAAATAAAGCCTCTTCCCATAGCCGCGACTGTGCCAGTTGATCAACATCATCCAGGCACACCAGATCAAGCTGCTCGATTCCATCCAGAATCTGCACTGGCTGATGGATGATTTGGTCTGCCGGTAAGTAACATACCTTGCGCTGATTTTTTGCCGCCAGATTACAGGCCGCCTGCAGCAAATGGCTTTTACCACCCGCCGGTGGCGACCAGATATAAACCTGTTTTTCACCTTCAGCCAACGCGCACTGCTGAATAATACCCACAGACACGGTATTCACACCTGTTACCAGCGTGTCAAAAGTGAAAACATCGCGGACTTCAAAGTTGAGGGGTAATTGATTAAAGCGGGGCATGATCTGCTGAGTTGAATTCATCCTGGTTTAACAAAATCATTTGGCTGCATTGTACAAAACACTCAATGGTTTAACTTGAAACGATAGGTTAAATTCTTTATACCGTTGACCGCTCCTGCATCGGCAGTCACCAGTGGTGTCATCCGGCTATCGGCTTTGATCAGTTCGAGGAAGTCTGCCACTTCCGAGCGCAACGTCAATTTGAACGCAACACGATCCGGTTCAACCTGCGACAATTTCGTCGATTGCACCACCGGCAGGCTAGCCAGGTATTTTTGCACCAGGCGGAACTTTTTCACCGACTCAACCTGGTCAATTTCTACCAGAATTTGTTTAAGCCCCTGTGTATCGGTGGATTCCAGCACGGCAAATTTTTGCCCCATGACGTCAGCAACCAGATCGATGGCCTGCGAAATCAATGCCGCATAATCCTGCTCTTTCAAGCTCCAGCGCCGGCTGTCTTTGCCCATATGCAGGGACCAGTCGCCCACCCATGAAGTACCATTCCAGGTCATGCTGGCAGATATCACCGGCCCTGTGGTATATCTTTTTGATGCCTGTTGTATCGGCTCTGCAAAACCGGCCCAGACATCGGCGAACCTCAACTGCTGCTGGTCGCGCGTATCATTACGCGGCCAGACCTCGGGGATACCCCGGCGCGAAAAGGCCTCATTGGCCTGTGCTTTAATCAGCGAAGCATCCTGCTCGCGCAAAATATATTGATTGCTGCCATCGCGCACTGCCAGCCAGATAACCACCTCGCTGCGGTGTTCACCCCAGATGGGTATGGCATTTGACCGCAACAAATTCATAATTTTAGTCGTGTTGTACTGCACCTGAAGCATGTGGCGGGCATCAGGCTGAGCCTGCGTATCAGCCTCCGGCTCGATTGCAACGTAGCCGAACTGCTTCACATAGGCATTCGCCGATGGCAGTTCAAGCTTCTGTAAAATATCCCTGTCACCGGAAATCCGAACCAGCACCTCGGCTAAACCATCGGCGAAAGCAGCCTGCCGAATGCGGCGGGTCTCATCCGGCACCGGTATTTCCACATCGAACAGGCCTTCTACCACCACCGCAAAGCTGGTGACTGGAAACAACATAAATGCCCACGCCAGCACGATCAAAACAGGCGTTCTGATACTGCCGACTGAGTTAAGACGGGACAATAGTGTCATTTTTGAATGGCCATTCGGAAGATTTATAAAATCGCAGTGTAATGAGCGTGTACAATACCACACCTTTAAAAGCACTTTGAATAACTGCTACCCTGGTGAGCTTTGGTAATGTCAGAAAATAATCCATCCCCCTCTCTTAGCTATCGCGATGCCGGCGTTGATATTGAAGCCGGCAATCAACTGGTCGAAAAAATCCGTGGCAGTGTCGCCAGCACCAAACGTCCCGGTGTCATGGGTAATATCGGTGGCTTCGGTGGCCTGTTCGAGCTACCCACAGATCGCTACCAACACCCTGTGCTGGTTTCCGGTACTGACGGTGTTGGCACAAAACTAAAGCTGGCAATAGAACTGGGCAAACACGACACCATAGGCATCGACCTGGTGGCAATGTGCGTTAACGATATTCTGGTACTCGGTGCCGAGCCCCTGTTCTTTCTGGATTACTACGCCACCAGCAAACTGGATACCGAAATTGCAGCAGACGTTGTCGCTGGCATCGCTAAAGGTTGCCGACAGTCCGGTGCCGCATTGATTGGCGGCGAAACCGCTGAAATGCCGGGTATGTATAGTGAAGGTGATTACGACCTTGCCGGTTTTTGTGTTGGCGTTGTTGAAAAAGCCGACATTATCGATGGCTCAAAAGTACAGGCCGGTGATGCTTTGATCGCTCTCGCTTCCAGTGGCCCGCATTCCAATGGTTATTCACTGGTGAGAAAAATACTTGAAGTCAGCCGTGCTGAACTTGGCGAAAGCTGTGGTGAAACCAGCCTGGGCGATGCGTTAATTGCACCTACCCGAATTTACGTGTCATCGGTACTTGAAGTGTTGAAACAAAACCCCATGCACGCACTGGCACACATTACGGGGGGCGGCCTGCTCGAAAATATCCCGCGTGTATTACCTGACAACACACAGGCGGTCATCGACAAACAGAGTTGGCAATTACCTGCAGTGTTCGAATGGCTGCAAAAAAATGGCAACGTTGAAGCCAGTGAAATGCACCGCACTTTCAACTGCGGTATCGGCATGATCATCATCGTTGCTGCCAAAAACGCAGAAAAAACAGTCACCGCGTTCAACAAGGTTGGCGAAACTGCCTGGCAGTTAGGCCACATTGAAGCAACTACTGGTGAGCCCATCGTTACGTTTATCTGATCACAGCTGTCGTGAATAAAAAATCTCTGGTAGTACTGATTTCGGGATCTGGCAGCAACCTGCAAGCCATCATTGATGCGGTCGCCAAACAACAAATTGATGCGACCATCTCCGCTGTTATCAGCAATCGCGCTTCGGCTTATGGCCTGCAAAGAGCTGCTAAAGCCAACATCAAAACCATCGTCATTGATCACACCGAATTCACTCAACGCGAAGATTTTGATAGCGCCCTGTGCAGACAACTCGATGAACTTAAACCCGACCTGGTCGCACTGGCCGGTTTTATGAGAATCCTTTCCGATAATTTCATACAGCAACACAAGGGGAAAATTCTTAATATTCATCCTTCCCTGTTACCCGAATTCAAAGGTCTTGATACCCACCGTCGTGTTATTGAAGCAGGAAAAACTCTACACGGCGCAAGCGTTCATTTTGTGGACAACGAACTCGACAGTGGGCCGGTTGTCTTACAGGCTGAAATAGCTGTAGAAAACAATGATGAGCAAAACCTTGCAAAACGTGTACTTGAACAGGAGCATATTATTTACCCGATAGCTATCCAATGGTTTATTGAAGGCCGCCTGACGCTGGTTAATAATCAGGTATTACTGGACAATATTTCGATGCAACAACCCGCTAAATGGATAACTGACAAACTAGTCATGCCGGGTAAACAGCAATGACTCTAAGCCGGGCTTCAATGACGTTTTTTTTATTGTTGCCGGTACTTTGCCACGCATTACCGCCGGAGTTCACTGCCACATATTCAGCAGAAACCTACGGCGTAACAGCTGCGCAAGCCACCTACAAACTGAAACATAAAAATAACGGCATAAGTTTTACCCAACATTCAGAAACCGTAGGTGTCGCCGCAATTTTTAGCGATGTCACGCTTGATGAAACCAGCATTTTATCTATTCACAATGACAAACTACTACTTGATGAATACCGCTACATTCAGACAGGCGATAAAAAAAACCGGAACACACGCTTAAAAATAAAATGGGATAAAACATCGAACAGCCAGCTTTCCGGCATCATTAGTGGCAAAGCTGGCAATAACCCAGTTGAAATCAATACAAGCACCGAAGTGTGGGACACACTCTCGTTTCAGCTACCGCTCATGATGAGTGTCAGCGAAAAAACTATTAAAAACGAACTTAAGGTACTGGTAAAAGGCAAGCTAAAAACCTACCATTTCGTCAATCATGGGGTGGAAAAAATTACTATCGGAAATAATCTCATCAAAACCATAAAGATTGAACGAAAAAGTGGCGATAAAAACAAACCTCTTTTTCTATGGTTTGCGCCTTCGTTACATAACCTGCCTGTTAAAATGGAAAAATGGAAAAAGGGAAAACCACATATCACCATGCTATTGAATTCCGCCACCTTTCCCTCAGACAAAAACTTTCAGTTTAAAACTGAAGAAGATTTTGAAGACTGATGAGTAACAAAGAAATAGAACCATTGCTGCCCAGTAAATCACAGCTCAAACGTGAGTCTGATGCACTGCAGAAAGTCGGTGAGGAATTAATACTACTCAGTACATCAGATCTTGACAGCATGGACCTGCCCGATGAACTCAATCATGCAGTACGAGCAGCACGAAAGATACAATCCCGCGGCGGATTAAAACGCCAACGCCAGTTAATCGGAAAAATAATGCGCCAGATAGATAGCACATTGGTAGAACAACAACTGGCCATCATCAAACACAGGCATGATACCAATACCGTTGCATTCAGAAGAGTCGAACAATGGCGTGATCGGCTTTTAGCCAATGACAAAACCGCGTTAACTGAAATTATCAACCACCATCAGGACATTGACCGCCAGCACATTAGCCAGTTGGTACGTCAGGCATTACGCGAACAAGAACAGGAAAAACCGCCTGCTTCAGCGAGGAAGTTGTTTAAGTATTTGCGTGATATTGAAGATTAAGAAAAAATTTTCACCACAGAGGACACTGAGGTACACAGAGAAAAACAAATACTTATGTTTTGTAAGCGCAGTGGTTTTTATCAGTTCGCGTAATTGCCGGGCTGCGCTCGCAATAACATAAAAGCTTTTCTCTGTGTACCTCAGTGTCCTCTGTGGTGAATGCTTTTAAACTGTCAACTGTAATTGATTTTACAATCCAGTCTTTTGTGCTGTAACGCCGGGAATGACTTGCGGGTTCGCTCCAGCTTGGATAGATCAATCTCGGACACCACAACGCCGGTGCCGTGCGGCAAGCGGTTAAGCACCACACCCCAGGGATCAACGATCATGCTATCGCCGTGAGTTTCTCTTCCATTCACATGGTAACCACCCTGACCTGCTGCCACCATGAAAGAAAGGTTTTCGATGGCGCGTGCGCGCAGCAGCGCTTCCCAATGCGCATTACCTGTCAGACTGGTAAACGCAGAGGGCAATACACACAGCTCCATGCCAACATCTGCCATTGCCCTGAATAATTCCGGGAAACGAAGGTCGTAACACACCGCCAGACCTAACCGACCAAAAGGCGTATCAGTAACAACCACTTCATCACCCGAAGTAATGGTTTCCGATTCTGTGTAACTTTCATTATTGGCTTCCAGCGTGACATCAAACAAATGAATCTTGTCGTAACGGGCAACCATTTCACCGGATGCGTTATGCAACAAACAGGCCGCATAAACTTTTCCGGTTTCTTTTGATTGTATCGGGATGGTACCACCGACCAGCCATATGCCATGCTTTGCAGATTGCTGGCTCAAAAAATTCTGCATAAGGCCAGCACCAGGCTGCTCTGCAACACCCACCTTATCCATGTCAGACATGCCCATAATGGCAAAATTTTCCGGTAACACGATGAGCTCTGCATCTTGCTGAACCGCTGTGTTTATTAATTTTTCCGCCTCATCCAGATTTGCCTGCACATTCGGGCCCGAAGCCATTTGTATTGCTGCTGCTTTACTCACCTGTAACTTCCCTCAGCTTTTGTTATTTTAAATTTTATAATGTCCGCTTCCCCGCTACCACGAACGGCAACAAGATATTTTGAAGGAATGCCCAACGAAATCAACCAGTCCATAAGCTCGTCAACCCATAGCTCGCCTTCTTCACCGCCCGGGTACTGCAATTCTATCCTGTAGCCTTCTTTTAATAACCATGTATTAACCACTTTATTAAGCACGGGAACCTGCAACAACTTCTCGCCATTACGTGCCAGTTCCCATTGCTCAGCATGCAACTTTAGCTCATCCTGCGGCAATTCACCCGCCATCGTTAATGACGCGAAAGCGAGCATCAAACCCATCAAAAAAAACCATTTTATCAACAAAGTCATACCTGAGCTAAAACTCGTCATCATCGTCTTCATCAACCTGCGAGTCAGTCAGCTCATGCTGTTGTCGTTTCGAAACCAGTTCCACATCAGGATCATCCCATGAGCCCGTTACGATATATTCATCGCGTACAAGTTTCTCTATACCCAATACCTTATTAAGCAAAACAGCAGCAGCACCTGTAACCAGACCACCGAGTAACGCGCCAGTAGTAAATACAGCAGCAGATGTATGAGGCTTAACCCGCATGTTCAGGTCATAATCACGCTCAACCAGTCCCATTCTACCTTGTATCTTCATATCGGCAGCTGCAGCTTTTACCGTAACATCTTTTGTATAAACATCACCTTCATCATACTCGAATTCACCAACAAGAGAGTCAAACGCAAAACCGTCTTTGTAAACATCATCAAAATCCAGTGACAGGCGATCACCCAACTTAAACACATTAAACAAACCAAGCAAGCGACCTCCCGCGCCAGGTTCCAGATCTGTTACTTTGGCATCTTTGATTTCAACACGAGAAGTACCTTTAACAATACCCAATGAGAAACTATAGGGCTCAGCCGGCCACTGCCAGTTATCTGTTACAACTGCCTTGCCACCGCTTACGCTATCGCTGATTCCCATGACGGATAGCATGTTCCCCAAATCCGGACTTTCCATAGAAAAGTTAAAGGTTGTTTTGTCTTCGTCCCTCCAGGTATTCAACCAGCTTCCACGACCACTTACTTTTAACGAAGGCCCTTCCAGAAATAATTTATTTATCAGCATGCCATGAGTGCTCCAGCTGGTCTCAAGCTTTACATTCGTAAATACCCAGTCATCCCATTTCAGGTTTTTTACTGAAACATTCAACGACGGGAACGTTGCAGGATCCAGTGACACCGGTCTCGACTCATCACTGCTATAAGCCAACGCGAACAAACTCGCATGCATCAGCTTTAGCTGGACAGTTGAGTCTGTGTCCAGATTTTCTGAAAATTCACCACTACCTCTTAAAAATTTTGAATCAACAACGAAATCCCAGGTTGCCGCATCATCCCGGGTTGCAAATAGATTCAACACGTCAGTAGAATCCACATCGATTTTCAATACTTCATCCATGACTTCAACTGACATTTCCAGATGCAACACATCTTCACGCGACTTGCTCAGGACATCGGAAAAGTTAATTGATACACCTTCGAGAGCAGACTGCATCTCAACTCTGACATCGTATTCTTGCACTTCATCCGGAATACGCACAAGAATATCCCAATCAGAAGAACCGCTCACCCAGAACTCGGGAACCCAGTCAAATCGTTTTAACAAACCATCAATCGGTAAATCTCCTTCAAGATGAAAAATTGTTTCATGCATCAAGTTATCGCCTTTTCCATAGGCATTGATATTTACCGGCACTCCCTCGAAAATAGCCACTATATCCGAACCCGACATATCACTTTCAGTGAAAGACAATTTTCCGGAAATGTTTTTGAGCGAATACCCCATTGCCGGAAAATATAATTCATTTTCAGCAAAGCTAAGCTCACCTTTGGTTTTTACAATAATATCGTCATCATCCAGGGGTATTTCAAGAGAAAGTTTCACGCCCATCTCTCCGCTTACCTCCAACTGATTCATGGCATCACCAAAAATATCGTCCAGACCACTATTCCATATATATTTTTGCAGGTCACTAGCTGGTGCCGTGACATTGCCCTGCACATACAAAACAGGTGAGTCCAGATCAGGAATCGAAACTGCCACCTGATCCATAATGCCGTTGTAAGTTCTACCCGTGCCATTTTCTATAGTTAGCGAAGAATTATAGAAACGCACATCCGCATTTAAGTTCTCAATTTCCGGCCATCCTTCAAAAAATTTCAGGCTTGAATTTTTTCCGCTGAACACAACCTCCATAACACCATCATTATTTTCATATGGGAATTGCCCAACATCACCGAACAGAATAAAACTTCCTTTCTCCACCACTCCATCAGTTATAGCGTAATCCAACCACTCAATCAGACTGTCTGACATAACAGGCACAGGATAATACTTGCTGACCGATGCGCCTTTAGCATTTATGAAGTCTGTTTGCGCATCAACAAAAATCTGTCCGTCTTTATCCAGTATGACTTTAAGTCGGCTATGTGCTTCGATATCCCCATTCAACAGATGAACATCTGAAGACTCAACAATCCAGTCATAATCATCTAACCTGACAACAAGTTCACCGGTTAAACTATCGGCATAAATTGGCTGTCGAAACAAATCACCAAAATCAATCGCCAGCGACTCAGACAGCATATTCAGTTCGATATGACCGGGCTTATATTTATACTCACCGTCTGCACCATGGAGTTTTATGCCGCTATCTGCCAGATTCAAATCAACATCAACGAAAGTAGCGCTAACCTCAGGCTCAGCACCCTCCCCTGCAGGGAAGTGAACTTCAATGTTGTAGAGGTCGCCACCCTGATACATGTCACTAAGCTTTTCCATTTCTGACAAATCATGGCTTGCCAGAAAAACGCCAGGCAAGCCCAGCAAATCAAAAGGGCGTATATAGCTAGCTGTTGCACGTAAACCTGACTCATTGTTATTAATAGCCGTGACATCCGTAAACTCTGCCCATGAATCTTTATTCTTGACGACTACCAGATCCTCTATATCCAGCCTCCAGCCTTCCTCCATTTGATGCCAGTCAATTCGTGTCGCCACATAACCAGCACTCCATTGATGCTGATTAAAAATTTTATTTTTCAGTTTAAGCGTATTAACTGACAAATCTGCTGTTACACGATGCACTTTTTTGTTTATTATCTTTAACCAGACTTCTCCATCAAGCGTGCCCGATACTTCAGGAACCTCTTCCAAACCCAGCTCACTAAATAACTTACCAACATTAATAGTCCGCCCTTCCAGATAGAATTCCCAATCAGCCGTTTTATAATTCTCAAAATCATCATCAATGGTGGCAACCAGCCAAAGTCTGTCACCGTAACCTTCAGGCAACAGCATATCAACAGCCAGGCTATGTTCACCAAGAAAAGATTCAAAAACCAGATTTACGCCGATAAAATCAATTTGTTTGGCTTTACGGGTGTAGTCTGTCCAGTGAATATCGCTATCCAGGAGTGAAAAATTTGTATTCTGTATTACAGTCACAAATTCACTTGAAGGGGCATTGGAGCCGTCACCAACAAATTCAATACCCTGAACAACCCAACGATTATCCGGATGTCTTTCAATGTATAAATCCGCACCAATCAGATTGATCTCGCCGATTATCGGCGATAAATTAAACAGTGAATCTACATAGGACAGGGCAAAGACAGCCTCATCAAAACGAAACAACTCTCTTTCATCTTGATAGATAACAACATTGATCAGTTTAAGCCGTGGCGTAAACCATTCCATATCTGCATCGATGGAATCAATAGTTACAGGTAAGCCTATTTGGTCACTTAGTATCATCTGTATGTCTGCCACATAATCTGTTGCATGTGGCAGAAATGCGCGCAACGCAGTGATAGCAACCGCTAAAACAATAAGAATGACTGCCGTAGTGGTAATCAGACAGACGCGTAATTTATAAATCCAGATCATTCAGGTCTTTTTAATTCGTATTCAAATATTGTCATTACTTGTATTCGCCAGGATTTAATCCGATAGCCATCACCAAAGAGTGTGGCATAAAAAAAAATCTTTTAGCCACAGAGGTCACAGAGCACACAGAGAAAAACAGGTTTTGTCTACAAGCTTTTTCTGTCATTGCGAGCGGTAGCGCTCGCAATGACAGCCCAGAAAACTCTGTGCGCTCTGTGAGCTCTGTGGCAAATAACAATGTCAGCTGGTACGGTGACATGTTCACAGTTCTGTCAAATCAAGTCCAAACCAATGCTTGTTACTACACAATAACAACATCGTATTGTTCTTGCGTATACAGCGCTTCCACCTGAAAGCGGATAGGGATATCGATAAAACTTTCAAGTTCAGCCAGGCTACCTGACTCTTCATCAACCAGAAGATCAACCACTTCCTGTGCAGCAAGTACCAGCAATTCTTTAGCATCAAACTGTCTGGCTTCACGCAAAATTTCTCTGAAAATTTCATAACAGATGGTTTCGGCGGTTTTTATCGTGCCACGCCCTTCACAGGTTGGACAGGTGCCGCACAGCACATGTTCCAGACTTTCACGCGTTCGTTTACGGGTCATTTCAACCAGACCCAGAGAAGATACTTCACTGATATGTGTACGCGCATGATCTTTATCCAGCGCCTTCTCCAGCGCTCGCATTACCTGGCGTTTATGCTCATCTTCATTCATGTCGATGAAATCAAGTATGATAATGCCGCCAAGGTTGCGCAGCCGTAACTGGCGCGCTATACCCTGTGCTGCCTCAAGATTGGTTTTAAAAATCGTCTCTTCAAGATTTCTGCTACCAACATAAGCACCTGTATTAACATCAACTGTCGTCATCGCTTCTGTCTGATCAATAATCAGATAACCACCCGACTTGAGATGCACTTTTCGCTCAAGCCCTTTTTGAATTTCGTCTTCAACGCCGTGCAAATCAAAAATGGGGCGTTCACCAGGATAATGTTCTATACGCTCTGCAACTTCTGGCACGTATGTCTCGGAAAACTCGAGCATACTGCAAAACGTTTCACGCGAATCAACACGAACTTTTTCAAGATCATCATCCACCATGTCCCGCAAAGTTCTCAGGTAAAGTGGCAAATCCCTGTGTACAATGGTTCCGGCTTCAAGGTTCTGGGCATTTTGTATATTTCCCCATTGCCTGTTGAGGTATTTAATATCACTTTGTATTGATTCTTCGGTAGCCACTTCCGCCGCAGTGCGGATAATGTAACCTGTGTTCTCGATCAGATCTTTTTGCGACAAAAGTAAATTACGCAAACGCTCTCTTTCCTCTTCACTTTCTATGCGAGATGAAACACCGATATTGTCCGAGTTCGGCATAAACACCAGATACCGCGAAGGAATAGTGACATTGGTTGTCAGACGCGCACCTTTGGTGCCAAGCGGATCTTTAATAACCTGAACGGAAATATCCTGCCCTTCTCTTAATAACTGGCCAATTTGTGGATTCGGGGAATGACTGGTTGAATTGCCGTTGCTATGAGCTCTCTTGAAGCCTGCCACGTCCGAGACATGAAGAAAAGCAGCGCGCTCTAAACCAATCTCGATAAATGCAGCTTCCATCCCCGGTAACACACGTGCAACCTTGCCTCGGTAAACATTGCCAACAATACCGCGGCTGCGGCTTCGCTCGACGTACATCTCATGCAACATACCGTTTTCAAGAATCGCAACACGTGTTTCCTGTGGCGTTACGTTGATTAGAATTTCCTTGCTTATAGACATGCCTGATTTTCTTCTGGTTATTATTCTGATATCTCAACCAGCGAATTGATGCCACTGGCTTCCAGTACTCTTGTTGTTTCGTAGAGCGGCAAACCCATTACACCCGAGTAGCTGCCATCCAGTGATTTTACAAACTGACCCGCAATGCCCTGAATGGCGTAAGCACCGGCCTTATCCATTGGCTCACCGGTTTCTATATACGAACGAATCATCGCCTTGCTTAATTGAGCAAACTCAACTTTGCTGCTACTCATTTCAGAACACTCACCATAACTGGTCACCACAGCCACTGCGGTGTGCACCGAATGGATGCGCCCGGACAACATGGCCAGCATATTTTCAGCTTCCAGCTCATCAGCGGGTTTGCCGAGCACGCCACCATTGATTTCCACAATGGTATCAGACCCGAGCACCGGCAATTTAATTCCTTGCTTAATCATATCACTATGACCGGCTCGTGCCTTTTCCAGCGCCAGACGTTTCACCAGGTCGAGAGAGGACTCATAAGATTGATGGGTTTCATCAATATCGACAGGATGCACCATGACTTCAATGCCAATTTGTTGCAGCAATAACAAACGCCGGGGAGATGCCGATGCCAGGACCAGTTGATATTGCTGAGTGTTATCTTCCAAAACCTGCCTATCCGCGGTGATAAGGGTGATGACTCAAAATACTCCACGCTCGATACAGTTGTTCAACCAGCATGACGCGTATCAAAGGGTGCGGGAAGGTCAAATCTGACAGGGATATTTTCATCGACGTTTGCTGCAATAACTCATCGGAAAGACCATCCGGCCCACCGATAATCAACGCGATATCCTGTCCCTGTTGCATCCAGCCATCCAGCAGCTTTGACAATTTCTCAGTCGTCACGCGCTTGCCGAGTACATCCAGCGCAATCAATAAACAACCAGCGGGTATCGCTGCCAGCAGATTCCTGCTTTCATCGCGAACAATGCGTTTAATATCGGGGTTTTTACCACGCTTGATCAGGGGCACCAGAATCGGGTTCAGCTTTAACTCGGGCGGCAAACGTTTTAGAAAGTCGGCACAGGCATCGTCCACCCACGCCGGCATTTTTTGACCGACAGCGACCAGATGAATATGCACCTGATACTACCGCCGCCTAAACTGCGTCCTGTCTTTGCTCGGCAGTGACCCGCCATAAACTTTCGAGATCGTAAAACTCACGTACCTGCTGCTGCATGACATGAACAATAATATCACCCAGGTCGACCAGCACCCATTCTGCTTCCAGCTCACCTTCCACGCCAAGGGGCTGAAGGCCTGAGTGTTTGGCATCCGCCACCACGTTACTGGCAATTGATTTGACATGACGACTGGAACTGCCACTGGCAATAAAAAGATAATC
>QIHT01000190.1 GCA_003229115.1 Gammaproteobacteria bacterium
CGTCACTATCTGGTCGTTTTGTGCGAATAAATTCGCACCTACAGATTACCTGGCAAGCCACGGGGTATTACACCCACAGTGATTAATAAAACCTTCATCAATGAAGAACTAATAACTAATAACTAAGTAACCCCTATGGCTACAGATTTAGACCAACAAATACATAATGCGCGCTCACTAAGTGAAGCAGGTCAACACGATGATGCCCGTATGTGTCTGTTAGAAATACTCAAGGATGATCCGGAAAACCAGACGGCGTTGATCATGCTGGGTGGTGCTTATTTTTCCAT
Organism: Gammaproteobacteria bacterium; assembly: GCA_003229115.1. Taxonomy (GTDB): domain Bacteria; phylum Pseudomonadota; class Gammaproteobacteria; order SZUA-229; family SZUA-229; genus SZUA-116. The sequence continues at coordinate 291 of QIHT01000190.1, forward strand.
GAAAAAATATTCAGAGGCCGAGATGGTGTTTGAACGTCTGGTTTTAATGGGGCCAGGTATTGGAGAATTTTCAATCGCCCTGTTTAATACTCTGTGGAAAATGGACAGGCACGAAGAGGCTCTGGAAGAGATTAAACGATTTATGGAACACGCTGACCAGGAGTCAGAAACAGAAACGATTAATCAGTATCTTTCAATTACTGAAAAAATATCCAATGATAATTTATAAGCTTTACTCTAAATAAGTTTCGAGAAAATTATATGGCATTAGAAGACACAATCGGTTGGTTAGCCGCATTTTTTACCACGCTTATTTTTGTTCCGCAGATAATCAAGGCGTACAGAACAAAGAAGACACGAGATATTTCCATGTTTATGATGATACTGGCGGTTATTGGCAATGCGCTTTGGCTAGTCCAGTCAATTATAATCTCAAATACTCCGCTGATTGTAACGGCTTCGTTGATTATTGTAATGAGCATGATTTTGATAAGATTTAAATATATAAATGAAAAAGTGTAGGTGCATGTCTGGTGATGATTATAATGGTTTTTGTTTATTCAGGAGTTTTTTATGTTGAATAAAATCTCCTCCCTTGGTCAGAGTCCATGGTACTGGTTGTCGCTCATAGCGATTGGTCTGGGTTCTGAAAGTATTGCATTGTTTTATCAATATGTTCTAGATCTTCGTCCTTGTGTATTATGCATTCATGTGCGCATCTGGATGCTGGCACTTGTTATTGTTGCCAGTCTGGCATTGCTTATAAGGCACTCGCGCAAGCTGTTAGTCGTAGCACATGTGCTAGTTACATTAATTATGGCGGGTTTACTGGAAACATCCTATCAGTTACTGGGTACTGAACGTGGTTGGGTTTTCGGCAGCTGTGACTTTAATCTGGGCTTGCCTGAATGGCTGGCACTGGAGGAATGGTTGCCTTCTGTGTTCAAGGTTTGGGAAGCCTGCGGTTATACGCCTGAGTTACTATTTGGTGTGACTATGGCCGAAGCCTTGTTAGTGATGTCTGCCAGTTTATTGTTGATTAGTTGTGCACTGATAGTTTCAGCATTTGTTAGAAGATCTGATACCTGAGTAAGCGTCAACTATATTCGGTTACTCATGAAATATTTTCTTGCACTATGTCTTTTTATAGCCAATTACTTTTCAGTTTCTGTATTTGCTGGCAAATACACACCCGAAGGCCTTTATGATATAAGCAGGCATAAACTGGATAATGGCCTGGAAATCTATTTAAAAGAAAGACACGAAGCTAAAAACACAGCTATTCGCCTGGTGGTGAATTATGGCACCGATGATAATGAATGCGGTAAAACAGAAACAGCACATTATCTGGAGCACCTGCTGTTTACAGGTACATCAAAACATACAGAAAAGGAACTCGATGATCTTATCGAAGATAATGGCGGCGCATGGAATGCATTCACGGCTTCTGAAACCACGACTTATCAAATAGATATCTACAGCCCCTATACAGAACTCGCGCTGAACACCCTGCACGAAATAATTACCGACTCTACAATTTCAGACGATAATATTGAGACAACTCTGGATATTATAAATCGTGAAGCAGGAGGAGAGTATTCATGGTTAACGCGTTATCTGTATACACTGGACATTGGAAAGTCAGGTTTCGATAAGGCAAGTGAAGTTATTTATTCCGAGGAGGAGTATTGTTCAGTTATAGAATCCTTCAAAGACATTAGTCGTGAAGATATCATTTCTGCATTTGACAGATTTTATGTCCCCAATAATATGGCATTAATACTGGTTGGAGACTTTGATTCAGAAAAAATACTGAGTGTGATTAAAAAATCATTTGGAATGATGGAGTCAAAAAAAATCGACTACGTTCGTTCTTCCGGGCAACATCACTATGAGCCTCAGGAAATATTCACCAGTACACTGGAGCCACTGATAGGTAGTGATGCAGAAGTTTATATTAGGTACAGAATTCCGGGTCGCATGTCAAAGGAATCCCTGAAAATCACTATGTTGGCTTTTTATCTTTCGCAGGATTTACATGACATTATCCGTATTGATAAAGGTTTGAGTTATAGCGCAGGTGCCGGTGCTAACAAATTAAACAGCTATGGCACGCTGGATCTTTATGCCGATTCTGATATTGAAAATATGGGTGTCATTACTGACATAATGCTTGCTGAAGTTGAAAAGTTGGTATCTTCACCCATTGAACAGGAGAAATTCGATCGCATTAAACGCGGCGCATTACTGGGTTACGCAAGTTCCTTTGAAGATAATGCCACTATAGCCAGTTTTTATGAAAGCGCCTGGTTAAGCCTGCTGACTATGGACAGATTTATTCAACTTGAGGATGCTATAGAAAAGGTAACGCCTGAAGAAATACAGGATATCGCAATAAAATATTTGAGTCGTGAGAAAGCGGTTATTAATCACGATGCTCCAACCCTGTCTTATGAGAAGATGTATGTGATTATTGGTTTGCTTATACTTTTGCTTGCTTATTCCAGCAGGCGACGAATAGCACGATTTATTAAACGGCAATAAAATATACCACTAATCCAGATAACGTTTTTGCCAGTGCAAATAATTTTCACGCACATGTTCTGAGAAAGCTGTTTTATCAGCAAAACCATCCGGACTTATTGCATCAAACACATAGTAGTTCGCCCTGTTATTTTTTGCGGTCATGTAATGCCAGAACTTGTGAAGTAATGTGTGAGGTGCATGCCATTCAAATAACTCCTGATCTTCATAATGCAAAAATACTGGCAATATGGGGATACCGGTCTGCATGGCTACATCAAAAGCCCCCGTCTGAAAGCTGCTATAAATACGACGTCCCTTGCAGCCACCCTCAGGGAAAACAGCTATATTACGTCCTTCTTTTATTGCTTCTAACAGCGACTCAAGTGCAGCGTGTCGTGATGCAGAATCGTCACGTTTTACAAAAATAGTTTGCGCTTTGTCACTAATGCGGCCTATTAAAAACCAGCGCCTTACGCCTTCTTTTGCCAGGGGATAGACATTAAACAGGGCGGGTATGGCAAAATCTTCCAGCGCAGAAGGGTGGTTAGCAATTAAAATATACTGCTCAGGAAGATCGTGTTTATTTTTATGGTGCAGACGCAAATCAACGCCCAAAGCACGAATCAGAAACTGGCACCAGATACGCGATAGCGTGTGATACCACTTGCCAGCCAATGGTCGCGGTAACCAGGATAAAATATAGAGTGCCAGAGTGAACACTGAAAGTTCCAGCCAGCACCACAATAACCATAAACTATGTGCGATGAATTTAAGCATATAAATATTTCACATCAAACTATCTCTTACTTATAACATAGGGTAAAAACACGGTTTAATGAATAATACTCGTGATAATTTTCCATTTTCAATCCCGGACTGGATTATCTGGGTGGCACAGGACAGTGATGGCATCGGCTCGAACACCAAATAAATATTCCACGCACTTTTCACCGTAAAAACTCCAGCCGAGCAGAGTAGTGAACGCAATAATACTGAGGCCCAGTGTTACGATGTAACCACCAAAACCGGGTAGCGAACTTTCAAATGCAAGAGAGGAAAGTGATGCACCAGTCTCTCCACTGGTTCACGCGCCTGAAACAATAATGACCAGACCGGTGATGGTGCAAATGATGAGCGTATCAATAAAGGTACCAAGCATGGCGATGGTTCCCTGGCGAACCGGGCTATCGGTTGCAGCAGTAGGCCGCATAAGGGTCGTTGCAGGTAGGGTTATACCGCCGGAAATTGCCGGGAACGAAAAAACCTTATCCCGGCCTACAGTGGCAGATTTTCTGTCATCGCGAATAGAAGTAGGCCTGCATAAGGCACGTTGCAGGCAGGGTTATACTGCCGGAAATTGCCGGGAACGACAAAATCTTATCCCGGCCTACGGTGGCGGGTTTTCTATCATCGCGAATCGCGATAGATTAAGCCAGCGTCGTTGGTGCACGCCACAGTTAAATCCATCGCTGGTTACAACTGTGTTGTGTTCAAGGATTATTGGTTTTTTTTAAATTAACAACATTGAGAGGAGAGGCAATAATTCTATTTCTTCTTTCGCCGGGTACAAGGCCTGTTCTAATTTAGTATCGAGTAAGATCACGACAAATTTTTCACCACCATAACGTGCCACGATGTCTGTCGCACGCCTGACTGTTTCGGTCAGTGCTCTGGACAATCTTTTCAACTGAAGACAGGTATTAGCAGGATTGCTAACACTATTATCAGACACAGGTGTGCAAACTTTCTTGAGAGCTTCATGGTGTCGCGTCAAACCTCGAAGAAGGGCTGCATGAAACCGTTCGTAGCACACACAGGAACAACAGTACTGGCCACTTTTTAACCATATTGTATTACCAGGAGGCACAACATGAGCATTTATATGGTCATGACCGCTAAAAAATACGACTAACCCGTTTCACTATAGACTATGTCTAAATTAATGCTTTTATTAATTATTAATCTATATCCCCGTTGTGTGGGTGTTTTATATAAAAATTATCATAATTGTCGGTCAATCTACAGTTCATTCAACTTTTTTTACACAAATATACCGTTTGTCGAAAAACCTACACTAATGTCGAAATTCTTGCCATTTTTGTTGAAATATTGTCACAGCCAGCTATATTATCTCTACCTTCTCTAATTAAGGATGATTAGCCCAAATGCAAAATCCATAATTTTAGATAATTCAATTAGTTAAAGTTTATTTCAAAATTATAAAAAATAAACGTCAGACGTGAATTCGAGCTCTGACGGCCTAAATAGTCGAAATCATAATGCAAATGCCTCTACAGATACCGGGGCTTGCTACAAATTTTATGCACCTGGCTTAAATGCGAGTCTGAGATTCAGTGAAATGTCCTGAATCCGGGGTGTTTTCATCAAAACCGCCTTATTGAACCGGGATATTTCATGACAGCAGATATTTACACACTGAAAACTGGCGATTTGCGTGACGACCAACCCAAGGAAGATGAATTTAGTCCGCTAATCGAAAGTATTTATGGGGTACTTAACCAGCAGTTAATGGAATCGTTTACCGATATGCTTGATAACGCTGAACTTACCCTGAAAGAATTAAATGCCCGGAAAAAATTATTAGATATTGAAGAAGACTCTGAAGACGAGATTGATAAAGCCTTAGTGCAAAAACTTATTTCATTTCGCAAGTTGTGTGAAAATCGAAATACAATTAACAGCAGTTTTTTCATCGCGATCAACGAACAGTTAAAATCCTCAGCTGCTCACGACGATGATGAGGAAGAAGAGTTATCACTGGTTGATCATGAGGAAATGGAAGAAATGGTGGCAATAACCACCATGCACGCCAATGCACTCAATCTGTTTGGTGAAGAAATCAGTGATATGGAAGCCCGCATTGAATATCTTGAAATTCAGTCTACGCCTATCTTTGATAAGCAGGCGTTAAATCCGAATCATATCTGTGGCGCTTTTCAGTCAGCTCTAAAACCTCATAATCTAACACCCGAAAACACACTGATTCTGTTCAAGTATTTTGACGAGAAGGTCAATCTGCAATTAGGAGAAATGTATCGCTCAATAAACCAGTTGTTTATAGATGCTGGTGTTATGCCAAAGATTATTCTTAATACACAGCAATATGAAGAGCCGGAAGAAAAGACTTTCACTACGCGTACTGCAACATATTACGACCCAACAGAAAAAGTAGCGACAGATTTTGTTCCCAGATCACAGTCTGAGATGAATCACATTGTCAGCCAGTTCATGAAAGGAAATTTCACAGTTACTGGCGATGAACTTGAACTACCTGCCTCGTTCTACAAAGACCCGGCTTCTCAAAATATAAACGGTAAAGAATATTACAGGCGTAAGGAAGTTATACGCTCACTTTCAAAATTACAGAGCAAATTAACGGAACTTGGCGAAGAATCCAATCTGGTTAGTGTCGAAGAAATCAAGCGGTCGTTAATGGCTGACATAGGTCAGAGCAATAGTGAAGATGTAACGCGAGAAGTCACCATTGTTGATGAAAGAAGTATCGACTTCGTTGGCATGATGTTTGATGCTATTACAGCGGATGAAAGTATTTCTAAGGTTATTACAAATCTTCTGCAACAGCTACAGATTCCTGTTATCAAAGTAGCGATGAATGACGAAACACTATTTGAAGATGAAAGTCATCCGGCAAGAAATGTTTTAAACCTCATACCCAAATTAGGAAAGGGTGTAACAGAAAAAGAAGATAGAATTTATGACGACATCGAAAAAGTTGTAGACGATCTTCTTGATGAATATGACGTTGATATCGCCAGCTTTGAAAATGCTGTAGAAGCTCTTGAAGGGCTTATTACCAGTGAAGAGAAACTTGCTGAAGAAAATGAAAGGAACGAGCAAAGAACCATTATCAGGCAACACGCACGTGGTGTGGTTTTAAAGGAATTACGTTATTTGTCATCCAACAAGAGATTGCCGAAACCAGTGCAACCATTGGTGCTGAAACACTGGTCTACGTTGATGCTCAATCGATACATTCAATTCGGCAAGGATAGCGATCAATGGATTCAGTCAGTAATGCTATTGAAGCTAATGCTAAAACTCCTGCAGCCAATAAAACAACAGAATCAATGGGATGAGCTGAATAGTAATCACGTTGCTTTGGTTGAAGCTGTAAATGATGAGCTTTTTGAAACACAGCAAGACAAAAAAATGATTAATGAACAAGTGCAGTCATTGCAGAAAACATTTTCTAAAATGTTAGAAGAAAATGGATTTGAAGTAACGGATGACAATAATCAGGATGAAGAATACCATGAAGATTTCATGGAAGTCAGCATTGCTGAAATGACACAGATCAAAGAGGAGGCAAGAATCGCGTATGAAAAAATCAGGAGATTACCCAGTGATGCAAAACCTGGTGTCTGGTTTGAGATTTTCAATGGCGAAGATCATGCTATAAGACGTCTGAAAATGTCTGTTGTGCTTACCGAGGTCGCTAAAGTTATTTTCGTTGACAGAAAAGGCGTTAAAGTTATGGAAAAAGATGCAGGCGAGTTTGCAGATGAACTTAAAAATAACAAGTCACGTGTACTGGCTGACCATTCCACTTTTAATCATGCATTAGGCAGAGTCATAGCTTCAATGGCTGCATAAAAAATAAATTATCCACAGATGAACGCAGATACTTAATGTGTAAAATATCTCAATTGTATTAATTCAATACTTGATCTGTTGTTTTTTATGTACCCTGACAGTTGGCAATGGCTCAAAATCATAACCAAATGTTCGTAATTATCGACTCAACTCCCAAAACCGACCCGTAGCGTGCCGTTAAAGGCTTTAAAACCTATCTACCACAGAGAACACAGAGATGTATATTGTTAGCGACGCCGTAGGCGTCGCTAACAATAAAAAGTTTTCTCTGTGTTCTCTGTGCCTCTGTGGTGAAAATTTTTGACTGTGTTTTTGAACTAAAAAAATGGCCAGTTTCGACAATCCAGACATAAAATCTTGTGGTCTGTTTTCATCTATGGATTTAAATAATTTTTTACTTACTTTCGTCTGCAGAATAATTTACAATTTAGTATCACCATGAATAAACCTTATTCAGAGTCCTGTGATCAAAATTGTAAGCCGATTCTCTCGGTTATCCAGCCCTTGCTCGCAGATTGTTTGTCTCTACTTGAGATAGGCAGTGGTACCGGGCAACACGCGGTATTTTTTGCACAAAAAATGCCTCATCTTACCTGGCATACCAGCGATTGCGCGGAATACCTGCCAGGCATTCAGGCCTGGCTTGTCGATGAAAAACTTGAGAATGTACAGTCTCCCTTTGTGCTGGATGTTTCAAAATCCAGCTGGCCGCTACTTGATATTGATGCCATATTTTCCGCTAATACTGCTCATATTATGCATTGGCAAGATGTGGAAGCCATGTTTTCAGGTGTTGGAAGCTGTTTATTGCCAGGAGGACGATTCATGCTGTACGGCCCCTTTAATTATAATTGTCAATATACCAGTGAAAGCAATGAGCGATTTGACCAGTGGTTGAAAAGTCGCGATCCCGAAAGCGGTATTCGGGATATAGAAGACCTGAAAGAACTTGCGAACAACGCCGGTATGGTTTTAAAGAACGATTATGAAATGCCGGCTAATAATCGAATACTTTATTGGGAAAAACAGGTCGCATAGAGTTGATATCTGGTAATTTGGTAATTTCCTGTTAGCTCGTTATTACGAGCAACAAAGCACTCTTCAGTACTATAATATTTGAACGAGATTGCTTCGTTCCTCGCAATGACGTATCCTTTTTGTTCAATCAGATTAACTGAAACGCCTGACAGGGAGCTGCTATGAAAGTAAAAATAATAATCTATATTGCCGGTTTGTTATGGGCACTCAACGCTCATGCGGAAATTGTAACTAAAGAAGTCAGTTATCAGCAGGGCAGTACAACATTGAAAGGCCTGATCGCTTACGATAACAGTGTTGAAGGTAAACGACCCGGTATCCTGGTAGTTCATGAATGGTGGGGGCACAATTCATATGCACGAAGTCGGGCCAAACAGTTGGCTAAACTCGGATACACAGCACTGGCTGTTGATATGTACGGTAACGGAAAAATTGCCGATCATCCTGAAGACGCGGGAAAATTCTCTGGTGCTGTTGGCGGCAATCTGCCACTTGCTAAAGCGCGTTTTGATGCTGCAGTAGAAAAATTAAAACAGCAGGATAGTGTAGATCCGGAAAAGATTGCTGCAATTGGCTACTGTTTCGGTGGTGGTATAGTTATCAACATGGCTCGCATGGGATCTGATCTGGCAGGTGTTGTTAGTTTTCATGGCAGTATCGCGACTAAAACGCCCGCCAAAGAAGGGGACATTAAAACAAAAATTCGTGTTTTTAATGGAGCAGATGACCCCTTTGTCACCGAAGAACAAATAGAAGCTTTTGAGGTTGAAATGAGTGACGCGGGCGTAGATTATAAATTCGTTAACTATCCCGATACGAAACACAGCTTCACCAATCCAGATGCTGATAAGTATGGAAAAAAGTTCAACCTGCCGCTGGAATACAACAAGAAAGCCGATAAAGATTCGTGGCAGGCGATGCAGGAGTTTTTCGAAGAAATTTTCGAAGATTAGATTGCGGTCATTCGTTTTTTTATAGATAAAAATTATTTTTTGCCTCGAAGAACGCAAAAATATTTTATTTGCGCCCTTTGCGTTCTTCGCGGCAGAAAAAAGCTTATGTGTTTGATTTCAGAAATCAATCCATTTATGGCCAGTATCATGGCAATTACTGTATGAGCGAGTGCCATGTTGTCCGAAAATCCCAGCACCAACTACATAGATAAACAAAGTTTATATTAACTGACTACTGATAACTGTAAACTTTGTTTTATTGCGCTAACTTACGCAGGTATGCAACAAGCTGCCAAATTTGTTCATCTTCAAGTTTTTTGAAGGCGGGCATGGAAGTGCCTGGCGAACCATATTTAATGATCCAGAATAACTGGCCATCTTCAAGAATATTCATGCCTTCGGCGCATGTGAAGTTGCGCGGTGGAGGATTAAACATATTCGCCATCGGGCCGAGGCCTTCTCCGTCATCACCGTGACATCTGGCGCAGGTGACTGGCTTGACGCTTTTCAGATAAAGCTCTTCACCGGCATCAATAGTTGTTGTAGTGAATGGCAAAGGATTGGTTAGCCTGCGAAACTCATCGGGTGCTTTTGCAGTGCTGCGGCCGAGATCGCAGCTGCCCAATATGGGTAATATGCGTGGTGATTGTGAATTGCATGATAGCAATGAAGCCAGCAAAAATAACCCGGCAATATATGATTTATGACGACACATGATTCCTGTTCCTTAAGCATGGGTAGCCACGTCCTTATGGCGAATCCATTGTGCATGATTTCTGCACATGTCAGTGTGAACCAGTTCACAAAAAAATTCTGGCAAGAAGCTCATCAGTGCTATTTTGATGTGTGTAATTACGAATTATTATCAGTGAATATTTTCAGTACAAACCGATGCTCCCGATGCACTAAAATTAGCTGTGTTATTTAGAAGCACAAATCGCCATATTTTTTGAAAAATCAGTCACATAACAGATATATGGAGTTGACCTTACCCATTAGCCGTAATAAATTGGCAGGTTCCAGCTTCTGGGCTAAATGGGACAAAATTTGAACATCTTCATACGACTTCTAGCGGGTTGCATCTTGTTGGGAGCTTATACGGGAATAAAGGCTGCTAAGGAACCACCACAGGTCCATTTCGTGGTGAAAAGCTTTGTTGTGTCTGGCGACAACCCTTTATCCGAAAGCAAAACCCAGTCCGTCCTCAGTAAGTTTACAGGCGATCACTACGGCCTTGAAGGTTTGCAAACGGCTGTCGAAAAATTTGAAGCAGCTCTTCGCGATGCTGGTTATGCCTTCTTTAGAGTCAACCTTATCCCGCAGGAATTGAAAGATGGTGTAATCGAATTCAAAGTCACTGAATTCAAAGTAGATAATATTGTCATTGAAGGAAACGATTACTTCAGCACTGACAATATACTTAACAGTGCGCCTACCTTAGAGAAAGGGCAGACTCCGAACACAAGCATATTGTCGCGCGCTATTAACATGGCTAACTCACAGCCATCTAAAAGCATCAAACTGCAATTTTCTGAAAGCGAAACCGGTGGTGCAATTGATGCAAAACTGATTGTTGAAGATAATGATCCAGACTTCTTTTTCGTTGGCCTGAACAACACGGGCACAGATGAAACCGGTAATTTTCGATTAACCGGTGGTTATCTGTTTACTAATCTTTTTGATACTGACCAGAACCTTTCTCTTAGTTATACAATGTCACCTGATGATACAGATGCGGTTAACCAGTATGGTTTTGTATACAGTGTTCCATTCTATGAATCAGGGTCTAAATTGAGCTTAGTGGTTTCGCACTCTGATGTTGATTCAGGCGTGGTAGAGCAGCAGTTTGATGTAAGCGGCATAGGTACAGTTGTATCGTTACGATACAATAAACTTTTTCTACAGCAGGGTGCGTACAAACAGGAACTAGAATTTGGGCTGGATCGCAAACGATTTGAAGACAGTGTTGTTAACCTTGCAGGTGCACAAGTCAATACTGGTGCCGATGTTGTAAGTCGCCCGATCTCTATCACATATAGAGGTTCTAGATTATCAACAACAAGTAACCTTGATTTCAGCATAGGTTTTTATTCGAACATTTCGGGTGGCTCGGGTAACGAAGATGTAGATTATGGAAATAGTCGTGGTGGCTATAACCCCGATAATATACTCAATCCTATACCAGCGTCAGCAGACTGGAGTTTATTCAAATATAGCGTTGGCTATTTGCATTTTTTGACTCAAGACTGGTTGTTTCGGTTTGCACTGCAAGGACAGGGAACAAAAGACTTGCTCATATCAGGTGAACAATTTGGTATAGGTGGTATGAATTCCATTCGAGGTTACGATGAACGTGATGTACTGGGTGATACCGGCTACCAGGTTAATCTCGAACTATGGCTACCGAATTTTTCAAGTTATAAAATTCGGCCATTGGTATTTTATGATTTTGGTCGCACGGAAACACTAGATCCTTTCCCTGCCTTTTTTGGGGCTCTTGAGGCCAAACAAAACCCTGCATCTTACGGTGCCGGCTTGCGCTATTCCTGGAAAGAAAGCTTAAATGCTACGCTGGATGTAGGTTACGTTACCAAGGATGCCGGCACTGCAGTAAAGGGTGATACACGTGCGCACCTTAATGTTTTCTACAGGTTCTGATGAGTGAGGTGATGTAATGAAAATAGTTAACTCTTTACTCCTTATTACTGGGATACTTTTCTGCTCATTTGCGTATGCCAAGCAGGTGGGTGAAATAAAATATGCTCGCGGCGCGGTCACTGTGCAAAAAGAAGACGGTAGCGGGGCACGCCTGGTTGGCAAAGGTGACAAACTGGCGCAGGGTGAAGTGATACAAACCGGCCCTAAAAGTTTCGCTATTCTCAAGCTCGCTGATGATACTCGTATGACTTTGCGACCGGGAACATCATTTGCCGTTGAAAACATGAATGCAGAAAGAACCAGCAAAGCTACGGCTTTGTTAGGGCTTTTCAGGGGCGGCTTTCGGGCAATTACCGGTTACATCAGCAAGAAAAACCCCCGAGGTTATAGAGTGAGAACCCCTGCGGTCACTATCGGTATTCGAGGCACTGAGTTCGATGCGCGTTTGTGTAACAAAGATTGTGCTAATGAAAATAAAAAACTTGAAAAGAAACTCAAGAAAAAACAGGCCAGGGTTGTTGGTCGTGTAGCCTATCAACGTGGTGAGATAAAAGCACTCAACTTTGCAGAAAAATCCAGAGACATAAAAGTACGTTCTGATTTATACGAAGGCGACTTACTGAAAACAGGTAGCAACTCATACGCAGTGATTGTGTTTCGTGATAAAAGCAGAATTTCTCTGCAAGCCAATACTGATTTCCGTATTGATGAATTACGCTTTGACATAGACAAACCTGCCGGTGCCTCGGCCTTATTCAGTTTACTAAGAGGCGGGTTGCGAGCTGTAACAGGTCTTGTTGGAAAGCTAAAACCCAAAGGTTATAGAATGCGTACGCGTTTTAGCACTATTGGTATTCGCGGCACAGGTTACGATTTATTATGTACTGGTTTATGTGCATATGGCGATCCATCAAATCTTAATTTGCCTAAAGGCGATGGTTTATATGCAAGCGTCTGGAGCGGAGCTATTACTCTTAATAAGAAAGTGCTGGATAGAGGCCAGTATGCTTTTGTTAAAAACGCATCAACACCGCCGGTATTGCTACCAAAAATGCCAGCTCACTTTAAAAACAACCCTGTTCCCAAACCCAATGAAGTGGATGTGGAAGATATTGACTTCTCACAAACGGATCAAGCGGTAGAAGTACCACCCGGACTCTACGTTAGTGTCACCGAAGGTGAAGTAATTATTAAATCCTTGCTTACAAATATGGAAATAGTCGTTGCCAAAGGTGGCGCAGGATTTGCCGATGCTACCGGACGCCATGTCAAAATATTACCGGCGATTCCTGCATTCCAGAAATTTGATACTTTGCCAAGACCAAACAATCAGGAAATCAATGCAGCAACTTCTAGAAGTGGTGTGTTGGGTGATGAAGATGGGCTGGTTTGCGAGGTTAAATAACAGGGTTCAGATACAATGACAACTTAGAGAACTCTGTGTTTCCATCGGATCAGGTTTAAACACAAAAATGTGAGCTCTAACACAGATGTAAAAGCGTTTATTTGATGAAATTAGCTGTATAGAGGGGTGACGAACGGTACTTGATAGTCAGTTCGCGCCCGGTAGTATTACTGAAACAGGCACGATTATATATTGATATTACAAGTGAGCCGTAAGGCTTTGATAAATGAGAAGAAACAGACTTATAACTTTAGCAGCGGTAGCTGTGCTGGCCCTGAGCGGCGGTAGCAGCTACGCAAACCCTACTGGCGCCACCGTGGTGCGGGGTACGGTCTCGTTCAGCCAGCCGAATGCCAATACCCTCAACATAACCAATAGCCCCGGCAGTATCATCAACTGGCAACAGTTTGGCATTGGTGCCAACGAAGTCACACGTTTTATTCAGCAATCTTCCAGCAGTGCCATTCTTAACCGCATTACCGGTCAGAATCCTTCGCAAATTCTTGGCACGTTAACGTCCAACGGCCGTGTTTTTCTGGTCAATCCCAACGGTGTAATTTTTGGCCGTAATTCAATTATCGATACCGCCGGCCTGATTACTTCCACACTCAACATTACCGACAACGATTTCATTAACAACAAACTGCGCTTTGAAGATTTCGCCAATAACGCCGCGATTCTTAACCAGGGTTTTATTCACACCTCGAATAACGGTGAAGTGATATTGATTGCACCCAACGTGACTAACGAAGGCGTGATTGATGTTGAAGACGGTAATTTACTGCTCGCTGCCGGACAAAGTATCACAATATCTTCACTCAATTACGACAACATCGAGTTTGCGGTGCAGGCACCGGATAACAAAGTGGTTAACATCGGCACCATGCTAAGTGATGGTGGTTCCATTGCAGTGTTCGCAGGCAGCATTACCAATACAGGCACCGTCAGTGCTAACGCTATCACCGTGGATACGGCAGGTAATATCAGATTTGTCGCGCAGGCAGATACTGTGATTGAAAATGGCACGGTGACAGCGACAAGTGAAACCAGCAATGGCGGCAACATTGAGCTGCTCGGTGACCGCGTGGGTTTGTTCGGTGAAACCACGATTGACGCTTCTGGCACCACCGGTGGTGGTGAAATTTTAGTCGGTGGTGATTTTCAGGGCAAGAATCCCGATGTTAAAAACGCAAAACTAACCACCGTATCACAACAAACTGTGATACGTGCCGATGCAACCGACGAGGGTGATGGCGGAAAAGTCATTGTCTGGGCTGATGAAACGACTATCTCGTATGGCAATATCTCAGCAAAAGGTGGTACTTCCTACGGTAATGGCGGGTTTGTAGAAGTTTCAGGTAAAACTAATCTTGCTTTCAACGGCTTCATCGATGTTAGTGCGCTCAACGGCACTGCAGGCAAGGTGCTGTTTGACCCTATTGATGCAACCATTGTCAGTGGTGGCTCTACTTCAATCGCAAATCCACTGACATTTGATACCAGTGCCGGACAATCAATCACTATTGACCCCTTTGCGATTACTAACATCACCAATAGCGGCGCCGGAGTAACTATTCAGGCTAACCGTGATATCACAATCACTGACGACATTATCACCAATAATGCAGTAGGTGCAGGTGGCAGTCTGACACTCAACGCAGGCCAAAATGTGTTTATCAATGCAAACATCTTCACCGATGATGCTCTTCTTCAAATAACCGCCAATGACTCTCTTGCAACCAGCGCGACTGAACGCGGTGTGGGTAAAGGCGGTATTACCATGGCTATCGGCACAACACTCGATGCCGGTGCGGGGAATATCGAACTCAGGGTTGATACCGGCATTGCGGGTCTGAGTGGTGATATGCTGTTAGCCACATTAGTCGCTAACGATATCATCCTGAAACATGATGGTTTAGAGGCAGGCGGTATTCTTCAGAATACCGGTGGCAGCATTACTGCTTCATCTGTGTTCATAACACGCGCTGGCGCAATAGATGGTCAGATAGGCACACCTACTGATCCATTAAATATAATTGCAGATAACGTTGGCGCGCACATTCTTGATCCGACAATTTTTGGCATATATATAAATGCAACAGCCAATCTAGCAGCGCAGGTTACGGTTGGCGGCACCTGTTATGGTGCCGCTGCGGCTGGTTGTACGACCTTTATCCCGGATATTTATCTCGGACTGGAAACTGTCAACGGCGGCGGGGATATCACGCTTAATGTGACGGGTAACTTAACTATCGACGATGTAATTCAGATTGATGATGCATTAGCTACAAATAACCCTGGAAATATCTCGCTTACTGCTACTGGCACTATAACAAGTAACACGGATATCATTAACAACATTACGGGTGGCCAGATTGATTTCAATACACCCAACCCTATTTCATTTACCGGCGGTACCTACCAGGGCACGATTACCACATCAGGAACAGGCTCCCCGGAAATAAATGGACCTGTCTTTTTTGATTCAGTAACACTGGACAATGTTGCACTCTCTAACTCAGATACTATCTCAATCATTAATGGCCCGCTGGATCTAATCAATGGTACGGTTTTAACTAATAACGCTGCTACTGGTGCGTTAGATCTTACCGGTGATGTAGATATTACAAGTTCTATTGGCGGTGGGATTATTGAAAACTCCGGCACCATTCAGAAAACAGGTGGCGTTGGGATATCAACTATTTCTGCTCGCATAAATGCTCGTGCAAATTCAAGCATTAGTCAACAAACCGGACAGCTAAATCTGGCGGATATTCAGCTTGATGGACTAAATAATTTTTCCGGTTTTCCTGCGTTTACAGGCCTGGTTAGTTACGTCGATGGTGCCACCATATTTGGCACTGTCGGCATTGATGCCGGGGCAATAATTACCGGTAATGGCATAGCTACTCTAAATAACTCTGCCATAGAATTTAATTTTGATGGGGCAGGCGCAATAACTTTCGATAATGTGCTGTTTGATAATAACGGCATGATGACGTTTACCAACAATACGACTCTCGACCTTATTAATGGCACTGTATTAACGAACAACACAAGTTTCGGTAGTGGCATTGATTTACAGTCGGATGCAAATATAACCAGTTCTGATATTACTGGCAGCCTTGACAATTTTGGTGAGATTTTGAAGTCTGCTGGAGCAGGTATCAGCACCATTTCTGTTCCATTAATCAACAACGGTGGCTCTGAAATTCGAATTGAGTCAGGAACTCTTTCACTGGGTGGTGCTGATCTGGTTCTGGACGGCTCTATATTGCAGGGTATTGGCACCTTCAATGGCAATGTTATCAGTAATGGTGGAGCTATCTTACCGGAAGGTAATTTAGTAAATGCTGGTACATTAACTATAAATGGTGATTTAACGCTTGATAGTAGATCGTCTATCGCTTTTGATATTGGCGGTACAAATCAAGGTGTTGATTACGATTTCCTTGATGTTACGGGCGACGTGATTCTTGATGGCCTGGTGCTTATGACCTGGGATAACCTGTTTACTGCAACAGGCGGTGACGTGTTCGACCTTATTCGAACGGGCGGCACATTCTCGGGTGCCTTCACTACTGTTTATGTACCAACAGGTGTTCTTGCTTCTACCTTTGATAATTCTGTTGATGTTTCCAATATGAGGCTGGCACCCACCACAGTATCACCCAATATTAAATTCTGGAACCTTGCGTCGAGTGGCCTCTGGAATAATGATGCTAACTGGATTGGTGGTGATGGTTTTGCTCCATCATCCACTGACTATGTGTCCATTAGCGAGGCGAATGAAACCATTGTTATTGACATTACGGGTGCAGAAAGTGTCAGTGGCTTAACTTCGTTTAATAATATTACACTTACCGGTGCCGGTAGTCTAACCATCAACGGTGAGGCGTTCATGGGTGGTGACACATTGTTGCTGGACAGTACGGGTGGAATGACGATTAATGGCGGTAATGCAACAATTGCCTCTCAGATGATCTGGCAGAATGGTGATCTTGCCGGAAACGGCAACTTCATTATCCACGAAATAGGCAGTCTTAATATTAGCGGTGGTGTCAATCTGTCGACCACAGTAATAAACAACAGTGCCTCGGGTTCGAACTGGGGGAGTGGTGCGAATACGGGGGCGGGCTCATGGATAAACAATGGCCGGTTGTTTTTAAATGGCGCGATCAGTACCGATGTTTCATTAAATAATACCAGTACAGGCACTATTCTAAAGCTGGATCCAGGAATAGCAACATTCAATAGTTTTAGCAATGATGGTGCATTAGGTGTTTTCTTTGGCAGCTTTGAGGTTGGCACAGCATTTACCAATAACGGCGTAATAGATCTAAGTAACGGCGCTACCTTTGAAGTATTATCTCCCGGCTTTACCAATAGCGCTTCAGGCGTGTTAAGTGGTGTTGGCACCTTTATCGCACCGGCAGATGGTCTCACAAACCTGGGCACGATAAGACCGGGAACCATATTCGCACCTCCAGCGCCGGCTATTTTAAATATAACGGGTGACCTGAATAATACCGGCACCATTGAAATTGATATCCAGAGTAATGGCGGTGTTGCAGGTCTTGATTACGACCTGTTAACTGTCAGTGGGCAGGCAGACCTTCAAGGTGGTTTAACGCTATTAGCACTCGGCGGTTACACGGTTAGTGACAACGACAGTATTACTCCGCTGACTTACGGCTCTAGCATAACTGACGCTCTGGTCTTTACATCAATAGCTGGTGAGACAATCACACCTGATTATACATCCGGCATTGACCTGACTTTGGTTTTAACTACTGCACCAGTCGGTGTTTTCTTTGACAATATTATTGGTGTAGCCAATGATTTAAACGATCCGTTTAACTGGAGCACTGGCATTGTTCCGACTTCCGGTCTTGATGACATCTTACTGGACTTCAACGGTCAGACTTTGTTCCTGGCTGACGGTACTTTAAGTATAAATACACTTGATCTGACATTAGGTACTACGCTGAATATTTCGGGTGGCACTCTGGACATTGCCAGTGACTCAACACTTGATGGTAACTTAATATTATCTGGCGGTAGCCTGGCTGGCAGTGGTGCCACTGGCATTAACGGATTCTTTACCTGGTCGGGCGGTAACTTGTCAGGCAGCGGCTCATTAACGATTAACGATCCTGCCGTGTTAACGATTGATGGTACCGCCACACGCGACATTAATAGCAATTACAGCCTGATTAATAATTCAAACAATGCAGCCAATGTCTGGTCGATGACAGGTGGGTCACAAATTCGCTTCAGTGGCGGTACCATTACGAATGCTGGCACACTGGATATTACCACTGACGGTGCGATGATAAACTTTGGTGGTGGTACTAATACCTTTAATAATACCGGTGCTCTAACAGCAAACTCTATATCTACTGCATCGATCAATATTGCGTCTAATAATAGTGGAACTGTAGATGTGCAAAGCGGGTCACTAAGTTTTGGTTCCAGTTATACACAAACAGCTGGTAATACGATATTGAGTGGTGGCAACTTAAGTGTTCCAATATTTAACCTGACGGGCGGAATATTAAGTGGCAGTGGTATGCTAACCGGTGATGTTGTTAACAATGGCGGCAGTATACAGCCTGGTACGGCATCTGTTACAGGCGTTTTAACGATTGCTGGTAATTATTCAGGCACAGGCGGTGATGTAACAATTAAACTTGAATCAGTATCAAATGATCAACTGGCTGTCACTGGTACAGCAGACCTGGCAAATACAACGCTTATTTTAGTTGATAATGGTGCGGTGATTACAGATGGCCAGGTTATTCCGGATGTTGTAACTACAGGTGCTATGGTTGTTAATGCTTTCGCATCGGTTACCAATCCTTTTGCAGGTTTCACTGCTTCAGCTAACCCGGGCGACAATCCCAATAATTTAGATTTGCTGTTTAATTTAATTGCTGCCGGTTTTTTCTGGACGGGCGGTGGTGTTACAGACAGCTGGAATGATCCGGCTAACTGGAGCATGGGTGTACCTACTTTTTCGGATGATATCAGCATAGGCAGTTTCAACGTAACCATTAGTGGTGTTGGTGCAAATGCAAATACGGTCTCTTTAGCCAGCGGCGGCACATTAACACTGGCCGGCGGTACATTCACTTTAGGCAGTAGCTCCTCATTGGCTGGATTGTTTACGCTCTCGAGTGGCACACTGGATATATCGAATGTATCAGGTGTCATACTGACATTAAACGGCGGCATGAACTGGACAGGCACTTCCACCATCAACGGTGGTGGCACTGGTGTATTAGTTGTAGCATCAGGCAGTCAGTTAAATATTAATAACTTCGTTCTTCATACACTGAACGCTGCAACCATCACCAACAACGGCACCACCGTCGTTACCGAAGGCGGCAGTGTTTTCCGTCTTAATAACGGCGCGATCTTTGATAACAACAATCTGATTGAATTCCAGAGCAACACCATCGTCGACTCCTCTGCTGGCGGCGGTTTCTTTAACAATAATCCCGGTGCCGAGATTCGTAAAACCACTAATGCAAACAACATGACCTTTAGCTCAGTCA
>QIHT01000241.1 GCA_003229115.1 Gammaproteobacteria bacterium
ATCGGCGGCGGACCGGGTGGTGAAGATTGTGCCCGTGACCTGGTACAGCATGGTAAAAAGGTGGCCATGATTAATGACTCAGCTTTCCCGGGTGGCGAGTGTTTATGGCGTGGTTGCATTCCATCAAAGGCATGGCGTGCTGCGGCAGATCGTGTTCGTGAACGTGCCCATGACAATCTACTCGGGGTTGGTGGTACTAATAAACCCATACTGAGCTGGCCGAAGCTGGAGAAACATCGTCGTGGTGTACTTGAAACCCGTGGCGGTATGGCCCTGAAAACAGACAAGGGCGTCAAGATAAATGTAATACAAGGTTTCGCACGTTTTACCTCTGACCATAGTATCGAGATTGATACATCGGGTAATACCGATGATCCCCATGCACGGGCAGAATACGGCACCAGCAAAAAGAAACAAAAAACGATTACCTTTGGCGCCGCAGTGATTGCCACCGGGGCCCCGCCTTTTGTGCCACCGATTCCTGGTGCCGACAATAAAGGCGTACTGACTTCTGATACGGTATGGAATTTAAAAAAAGCACCTGCAAAAATAGGCGTGATTGGCGCCGGTGCAATTGGCCTGGAAATGGCGCAAATATTTTCTGATTTTGGTGCCAAGGTGACTGTTCTGGAAGCACAGGATCGTCCCCTGGCCGAAGTCGAGCCAGAAATTGCCAGGACCCTGGCCACGCTCCTGAACGAAAAAGAAAAAAATCTTACTGTGATTACTGCTGCCAAGGCGAAAAAAATCAGCGGCAAACCAGGCGCCATGACTCTTGCCTACGAAGATGCGGAAGGTAAAAATAAAAATTTCAAATGCGATTACGTCTTGATTGCGACGGGCAAACGACCCGTGCTAGAGCCATTACAGCTGGATAAAGCCGGCATCAAAACCGACAAGGGCGTAATAATTGCCGATAATTATTGCCGTACCAATGTCGCCAATATTTTTGCCGTAGGTGATGTCATTGGTGGTTTGATGCTGGCGCACACCGCTGGCCAGCAGGGCAGGGTGGCGGCGGGTTTACTCACCGACGAACCCTTTGCCTACGATCAGGACAAGGATTGCGGCGTCATATTTACCCGACCACAGGCAGCATTTGTCGGTTTATCGCTTGAGCAGGCCAAAGAAAAAGGTATAGATGCGGTTGAGGTAAAAGTGCCCATGAGCATTGATGCCAAGGCGATGATTACTGGCGAGACTGATGGATTGATCAAAATGGTTGTCGACAAGGCCAGTGAACGGGTTGTTGGCGTGCATTTTCTGACTGACCATGCGGATACCCTGATTGGCGAGGCCGTAATGATGGTGGCCGGTGACATGACCCTGGAGCAGGTTGGTCGCGCAATTCATCCGCATCCAACTCAAACTGAGCTGTTCGGTGATATGGCCCGCAGATTATCATCGAGACTCAGACGCAGCAAAAGAAAAACAAAAGCTTGATCGCTGTAGGCTTATTGACCAGCAAAAACCACGCCTGAGAAGTCAGCGTGGTTTTTTATTGCTTGTTTAAACTGCTTAAACGGGGATTTTTCGTTATAATTCACGACTCTGAAATCAGAAAATCATGTAATTTAAGCGCACAAGGCAAAGAAGTTTAATGGGTGAAGTGAAAAAAGTGGTACTGGCTTACTCGGGCGGACTGGATACATCGGTCATTCTCAAGTGGTTACAGGAAACCTATCATTGCGAGGTGGTGACATTTACTGCCGATATTGGTCAGGGCGAAGAGGTCGGGATTGCCAGGACCAAGGCCGAGGCCCTGGGCGTAAAAGAAATTTACATTGAAGACTTGCGCGAGGAATATGCTCGTGATTATGTTTTCCCCATGTTTCGCGCTAACGCTATTTACGAAGGCGAATACTTGCTGGGCACTTCTATTGCCCGACCGCTGATTGCTAAAAGGCTGGTCGATATTGCCAGAGAAACAGGCGCCGATGCTATCTCCCACGGCGCGACCGGTAAGGGAAATGACCAGGTCCGTTTTGAGCTCGGCGCTTATGCGTTAATGCCCGACGTAAAAGTCATCGCACCCTGGCGAGAATGGGATTTAAATTCTCGGCAAAAACTTCTGGATTACGCAGAGAAAAATGGCATTGCCGTAGAAATGAAACAAGGTAAAAAATCACCTTACTCTATGGATGCTAACTTGCTGCATATTTCCTACGAGGGCGGCATCCTGGAGGATCCCTGGGCCGAACCAGAAGATGACATGTGGCGCTGGACTGTTTCGCCTGAAATGGCGCCAGACAAACCCGTTTACATCGAGCTGGAATTTGCTGGCGGCGACATTGTTTCAATTAATGGTAATAAAATGACGGCTGCTACTGTTATGGAAACACTCAATACCCTTGGTGGCCAAAACGGTATTGGCCGTGATGACATTGTTGAAAACCGTTACGTGGGCATGAAGTCTCGCGGTTGTTATGAGACACCTGCGGGCACAATTATGCTCAAGGCTCATCGTGCCATGGAATCGCTGACCCTTGATCGCGAAGTCGCGCATCTTAAGGATGAGTTAATGCCTCGATATGCCAGTTTGATTTATAACGGCTACTGGTGGAGTCCGGAAAGAAAAATGTTACAGACAATGATTGACGAGTCACAGGAAACTGTCAATGGCAAGGTGCACCTCAAATTATACAAAGGTAATGTCACTGTAGTCGGCAGAATGTCGGTTACAAATAGTTTGTTTGATTCAGAAATTGCAACATTTGAAGATGATGCGGGCGCTTATGACCAGGCTGATGCAGCAGGATTTATTAAATTAAATGCATTGCGTATGCGCATTGCAGAAAGATTGAAGCAGCAGAGCAAGTAATCTGCTTATATTAACCCTTTATCTATATGAACTGGTTATATGCAAAAGCACTGGGTAATGATGCGCCTAAACAGGATGAATCAGGTAAAATGACTTATTTTTTTCAATTGGATGCTAATGGTTAAAAGTTTCTCTCCAGGCCAGGCAGTGGATCTTGAAAAGAATCCGGAAATTTTTAAAAAAATGACGGAAACGGTCAGCTGTGGAATTTTTATTGCTCGCCAGGGGTTCCTTTATGTTAACCCGGCTACCGCTGAATTTTCCGGTTACTCAGAAGCCGAATTACTTTCCATGTCTAACTGGGCAGAGTTAATACATCCTGATGATAAAGAATGGGTTGTTAAGAATGGTTT
This sequence comes from Gammaproteobacteria bacterium, assembly GCA_003229115.1. Lineage (GTDB taxonomy): Bacteria > Pseudomonadota > Gammaproteobacteria > SZUA-229 > SZUA-229 > SZUA-116. The sequence goes on from QIHT01000241.1 coordinate 3,175, forward strand.
GGCGCGTTTGCAAGGAGAAAAAATCCAGCGACGATACGAGTTCAGGATTATTCATAAGAATGGCAGTGTTCGCTGGCTTGACTATACGGCCGATTCAATAATTTATGATGGTGTCCCCGCTATTATTGGGACAGGATTTGATATTACTGAACGCAAAAAAATAGAAAAAGAATTGCGGTATTCCGAAGACCGGTTTAGCAAAGCTTTTCGTTCTACCCCTGCCCTGATTGGCATTGTTTCTCAGGATGATGGTCGATTTATTGACGTTAATAAAACTTTTCTGGATGCCTTTGGTTATGAGCGCAGTGAAATGATTGGCAAGACTTCACTTGACCTGGGTTTGTGGCAAAACTATGAGATGCGCAACAAAATAGTTGAAAAAATTAAAAGCAGTGGGTCGCTGAAAGGACTGGAAGTACCTTATGTCGCAAAATCAGGTGAAGTGATACAGTTATTAGGCTCTGTCGAGCCGATAAAAATTGATAACGAGCCATGTTTGCTCGTAGTTGCCCAGGACATTACCGAGAAAAAACGTGCCGAAGCAGAATTACAAGAGGAAAAAGAGCTAGCCCAGATTACACTGGAATCAATCGGCGATGGCGTTATTACAACCGATACTGAAGGCAATGTGGAATACATAAACCCGGTTGCAGAGCAATTGAGTGGCTGGAAAAATGAACAGGCAAAAGGCAACCCGGTCGAGGATGTTTTACATTTAATCGATGAAACAAAACGTGAGCCGATACGTTCTCCGATTGCTGATTGTATTTCCAGGGGACATAGCATCAGGCTCAGAAAACAGCCCTTATTAATAAACAGGCAAACTGGCACAGAATACTCTCTTGAGATAATAACCTCACCGATTCAAAACAACAAAGGGGAGAACAAAGGTGCTGTCCTTATTTTTCATGATGTTACTGAGCTGATAGGTATGGCTCGGCAGTTATCATACCAGGCTACTCATGATGATATGACTGGCCTGATTAATCGTCGTGAATTTGAAGATCGTCTTGAGTCGGCGTTACGTCAGGCGAAAGACACAAAAAGTACCCATGCCATTGCCTATCTTGACCTGGATCAATTCAAGGTGGTGAATGATACCTGTGGCCACGCCGCTGGCGATGAGTTGCTTAAGCAATTAGGAAATGTGCTGCAGTACAGGATGCGAGATAATGACACCCTGGCCAGGCTAGGCGGTGACGAATTTGGCATTCTGCTAGCTAACATACAACCGCGACAGGCAGTGCGAAGAGTTGAAGAGTTGCACCAGTCAATTGGGAAATTTCGTTTTGAGTGGGAAGACAAGGTATTTGAAGTGGGCGCCTGTATTGGCCTGGTATCGATTACCAGTGAAAGCGGCACCCTGGCTGATGTCATGAGTGCAGCTGATTCAGCCTGTTTTGTGGCCAAAGACAGTGGTCGCAACAGGATACATGTTTATAAGGTTAATGATAAGGATATTGCCAAAAGACAGAATGAAATGCAGTGGCTGCAAAAAATCACCCGGGCATTCGAGGAAAAAAGATTTATGCTTTATTATCAGCCGATAAAGCCTCTGTCAGCACACGCAAAAGATGCTGGTACACATTGCGAGTTCTTATTACGGATGATTGATGATTCAGGAAATCCGGTTTTGCCTACCGGTTTTATTGCAGCAGCCGAGCGCTACCAGCTAATGCAAACAATTGATAAATGGGTCGTCGAAGCAGCATTTGAAGCACTGACAAATGAAGAGTTGGCTGCTGATTTAAATTTTAAAACCTGCGCGATTAATTTATCAGGCCAGTCATTTAGCGACGACTCATTCTTGCAATACGTAATAGAGAAATTAAAAGATTCACCAGTTGATCCGAAACGTATATGTTTCGAAATTACCGAAACTGCAGCGATCGCCAATATAAATCATGCAATGAAATTCATTAACAGTCTGAAAGACCTGGGCTGCCTGTTTTCACTTGATGATTTTGGCCGGGGCTTAAGTTCTTTTGGTTATTTAAAAGATTTGCCGGTTGATCACTTAAAAATAGATGGCAGTTTTGTCAGGGATCTCGCCCACGACCCCATCGATTATGCGATGGTAGAGGCAATCAACCAGATTGGTCATGTCATGGGCATTAAAACTATAGCCGAACATGTTCAGACAAAAGCGGCCCTGAAATTACTGAACAACCTGGGAGTGGATTATATACAGGGATCTATCATAGCTGACCCCAAACCTATAATACCAATATCGGTTACTCACCCCCTGATAAACCCTGTCTGAATAAATTTTAATATTAAAGAATAGTTATGCGCATACTTCACGCTATGATGCGGGTTGGAAACCTGGAACGATCGATAGCCTTTTATCAAGATGTGCTGGGCATGTCTGTGCTCAGAAAAAAAGATTATCCTGATGGTAAATTTACACTGGTTTTCATTGGTTACGGGCCTGAATCTGAAGGTGCAGTGATAGAGCTGACACACAACTGGGATACTGATGCCTACGAACAGGGAAATGCTTTTGGCCATATAGCCCTGGAGGTAGACGATGCCTATGTGGCATGCGACAAGATACGTGCCCTGGGTGGTAACGTTGTACGGGAAGCAGGGCCTATGAAGCATGGATCAACCGTTATTGCCTTCATAGAAGACCCCGATGGCTATAAAATAGAATTAATTCAGAAAAAGTAATAAATAATAAATATAAAATGGTTGAAAAAAAATATGAAATGGCTGGATAAAATTGGTTATACGCCTCTGGTTGTGGTTGCAGTATTGCTTGGTTTGGCGCCGTTATCTCCTGAACCACATTTATGGCAAAAACTAAAAATGTTAATGGATGGTACGCTGGTCAAACCTCTGGATATGTTTGATTTATTTTTTCACGGCACCGCACCTCTCTTGTTAATTTTAAAATTATCAAAATCAATCATCAAGTCCGGATAAAGATAACAGTTTATGAAACCTGCTGTTAATACAAACGCTCGATTGCCAACTATTTCTATCGTAATCCCTGTCTATAATGAAATTAAATCCATAGAAAAATTTATAAATAACTTCTTTAGCATCGCCGAGGATGTGGACCAAGTCGTAATTGTTGATGGTATGAGCAGCGATGGCACGTATGACAAACTGAAATCAATGCTGGCGGCCCGTCCAGACAATCATCATATATGTTTATTGCAGTCAGAGCCTGGTCGAGCCAGGCAAATGAATGTTGGCGCAGAAAAATGTTCTGGTGATGCCATCGTATTTTTACACGTTGATACGACATTGCCAGGTGATGGCATTGCCTTGATTCAGGAAAAATTAAATGATGGTGCTTACTGGGGACGGTTTGATGTCAGGCTGGACGCCGAACCAGTAATGTACAGAGTCATCGAAACCATGATGAACTGGCGATCGGCATGCACGAGTATCGTGACTGGTGACCAGGCAATTTTTATCAGGACTGATGTGTTTAAAATGATAGGCGGTTTTCCTGTTATACCTTTGATGGAAGACATAGCCATATCAGATCGACTGAAAACAGTAGCAGCGGCCAAGCGTATTAAAAGTCGTGTATTGACGTCTGCACGCAGATGGCAGGCACAGGGTGTTTGGTCGACAATTTTACTAATGTCAGTGTTTCGCCTTGGTTATTGGTTCGGCATAAAGCCGGAACGCCTGGCGCGCTGGTATTATAAAACCAGTTAAATGCCCAATCCTGCGCTCGTAATATTTGCCAAGCAACCTGTTCCTGGAAAAGTAAAAACGCGGTTAGCGAAACACTGTGGTGATGAGGTGGCAGCGGAAATTGCCTCGGTATTACTAACGGAAACGATTAAGTTGTGCGCCCAGGCCTGGCCGGGCCCGCAAACATTATATTGTTGGCGAGATCCCGATCACGATTTATTCAGGCATCTGTCAGGGAAGTACAATATCGACCTGGCAAGTCAATGCCCGGGCTCGTTGGGAGACAAAATGTTTGACGCGTTGTTAACCGAGAGCAAACGTTATGGCAGTGCTGCGGTAATGGGTACAGATGTACCGCATTGTTCGGAGAAAATATTGCGCCAGGCTTACGGGTTATTGTCAGCGGGAAAGTCAGTCATTGGCCCTGCCAGTGACGGGGGTTATTATTTCATTGGTTTGCAACATCCCGACAAAAAACTTTTTGCAGGACTCAATTGGGGCGGTGAGAATGTTTTCGACGAGACATTAACTCGTGCCAGGGACATTGGCACATCATTTGATAAATTAGAGGTATTACGGGATATTGATAATTGGCAGGACCTGGTAAATGCCTCTTTAAAAGTGCCATGCTTGAAAAAATTCGTGGGTGAAAGCTAGTCGTCTTGAAAACAGAACCAGTTCAGGCCAACGCACCACCGCAACTACTACCCGCGCCTGCTGTGCAACCAAAACAGTGATCACCCACACCTATATCTTTTCCATTCAGACTGTAATCAGTCATATCCCAGAGCTGCACAGCTGTATTAGCTGACATTGGCAGGTTTATCATTTGGTTGAAATCACAGTCATAAACGTACCCTAACCAGTCGACGCTAATGAGGTGCCGGCACATAAGACCGGGAATAGTCCCGGCATTAAAATTATCACTGAGTAATTTTTGGTAGGTATCGACTTGTCCGCTTTTCTCAAGATAGTGTTTGAACCTGCTAATCGGCAGGTTAGTTATAGTCAGTAAATTTGAAAACGAAATATCAGAATCTTCAGTAAGTCGTAGTCGATAATCATGCTCGAGTTCCCCCTGGTCTGGCGGCAGCGAAGCACCTCCCGGGTTGTAGACAAGATCAAGTTGGAGCGCCTCGTGCTTTCCATAACCTGCAGCATTAAGTTGTTTTAATGCCGTAATGCTTTTATCAAAAACACCCTTGCCCCGTTGGCTGTCGACATTGTCTTTCGTATAACATGGCAAAGAACAAACCAGTCTGATTTTTCGCTCTGCATACCAGCTCACCATATCTTCATAACCAGACTCCAGGAGAATGGATAAATTGCAGCGAGAGGTTACCTGTACTCCGTTATCTATAAATGCATCAACCAGTTTTTTAAAGTCCGGGTTCATCTCCGGGGCGCCACCGGTCAAGTCAACTTTTTGAATGCCCGCTTTTTTTGACCAATCCAGGATTTTCTCCATGGTATCCCAGGTCATAATTTCTGTACGTTTTGGACCTGCGTCGACATGGCAATGATTACAAGCCTGGTTGCAAAGTTTACCAAGATTAATTTGCAGCTCTGAAAGTTTTGCGCGGGTAAGCGGCCATAAGCCATGATCCTGCAGGGCTTCAGAAAAACCGATTAAGTTATTTTCAGGAATTTTATTGAGAACAGTTGCCATTTATATTTACCAGCGCTGAATGGAATAAAACCCCTGCGTGATAACTCAGCAGGGGCAATATTGGTGAATAATAATAATTAAATAAAATCAATTTACTTTTTGAAATAATTAGCTATCCAGTAATCGGCACTAACATAACGACCACTGCCTATGAAGAGCAAAACAAGCAACATAATAAAGTAAGTAGCGGCAAACTCAATACCATTATTCAAAATAACAAAATTTCCTTTTTCAGTAAGCCAGTCATAGTTGCCATATTCCTGCAAAAGGCCTTTTGCGGCCTGCAAACGTTCACTCGCAGCAATAGTACGTTCAGTAGCAAACAAGCCACTGCCTTCGGCGATTGCCAGCCAACCATGCTGCCAGTGAACTGAAGCAGCTGCGACAACCATGGTGAACATTAGTGGAATCGAAAACCAGCGTACGCCCAGGCCAAATAACAAGGCAAGCGAACCAACCAGTTCAGTCAATGTGGCAAGCCAGGCCAATAATGCCGGCAGCGGCAGCCCCAGGCCCCATTCCGGGTTACCAAACCATTCGATGGTACTTTCCATGGAGCCGAGCTTATTATTTCCTGCCATCCAGAAAACAGGGAACAGGTACAAGCGCAATGCCAGCGGTCCCAGAAAATCAACTACCCTGGTTTTGTTTAATAATTCTTGTGCTTTTATTAAATAGTTCATTTAATTTCTCCATCTGGTACTGGGCTAGTTTATTTTTCTTATCGATATCTAATATCTGACTCGGCAGTGTTGAATTGGTTCCATGAGGCCATTGTATTCACCAGAATAATCACGAATAATTATTATTTTGGTGGACTAATTTCTGGAAATACCTCATCAAGACCAACCGAGCGTCCATTTCCCAGGGACAGGCGTGCATGGTAACGACGTAATTTCCGTGGATCATTGACCCCGCAAGAATGGGCAATAATACCTACTTCGTGCACTATATTTTTTGCATAGTGGGCCACGCGTACCGCCTTGGTTTTGGGTACCAGGCCTTTTTGTAATCTTGGATTATGGGTAGTAATACCAGTTGGGCAGGTATCTTTATTGCATTGCAGTGCCTGTATGCAGCCGAGGGCAAACATAAACCCGCGAGCCGAGACAATAAAATCTGCACCGGCACAAAGTGCCCAGGCCATGTCAGTGGGCGTAATTAATTTCCCGGAGGTAATAACTTTAATCCTGTCTCTCAGGCCGTGTTCACAAAGTTTATCCAGGACCCGTGGCAACGCTTCACGTACAGGCAGGCCCATGCTGTCAATAAGGCTCATGGGGGCAGCACCGGTACCACCTTCACAGCCGTCAATGGTAATAAAATCTGGCGCACACTCTTTGCCTTGTTTATTTATTTCAGCAAAAAAATTATCCAGCCAGCCATAAGCCCCAATGACCATTTTTATACCTGTTGGTTTTCCCGTCACTTTACGCACATGGGTTATCATAGCCAATAAATTTGGTACTGAATTAATTTCCGGGTGGCGGTTGGGACTGATAGAATCTTCATGGTGAGGAATGCCCCGGATGCTGGCAATTTCCTTGTTGACCTTAATGCCGGGCAGGATTCCGCCCTTGCCGGGTTTTGCTCCCTGGCTCAATTTAATTTCAAACATACGAACTTGTTGATGAGCGGCAATCGTACGTAACTTTTCATCATCAAGTTTTCCATTGTCATCCCGCACGCCGTACTTGGCCGTACCAATCTGGAAAACAATATCGGCGCCACCTTCCAGGTGATAGGGAGACAAACCACCTTCGCCGGTATTCATCCAACAACCGGCCATGCGTGCGCCATTAGACAGGGCCAGCACTGCAGGTTTGGATATGGCGCCAAAACTCATGCCGGAGATATTAAATAATGATGATGTGGTGTAGGGCTGGTTACAGTCTGGACCAATAGTGACAGGTTTTGCTTCAACAACGTCCTGTTCCAGTGTCGGAAATGGACAATTAACAAAATATACCGTGCCTGCCGGTTTCAGGTCCCTGGTTGAACCAAAAGGCACCGTGCTATCTGTATTCTTGGCGGCATTATAAACCCAGGTTCGTTCAGCCCGGTTGAACGGCATTTCTTCACGGTCCATGGCAAAAAAGTATTGTCGAAAAAATACACCCAGTTGTTCAAATAAAGATCGGAAACGACCAATAACCGGAAAATTTCGCCTGATGGCATGAGTTTTTTGCGAGACATCAACAATGAAAATTATGATTATTGCCAATACGATCAGGCCAATAACAAAAACAAAGGTGTATACCAGCACCTCGAGGGTAGAGAAAAGCAGTTCGTGGGTTTCGGGAGATAACATTTTTTGCGGCCGCCTTTTACTTATAGTTTTATGACAGACATTTGGTAATAGAGTTCTATGTAATTTTTTTAATTTTTGTGCCTAAAATAATATCGCGCTCATAAAGATCCGCAAAAATAGTTATACCGCCATTGACGACGACATCCGGGTCCGGGTGTTGCATCTCTTTGGCAACAGTCTCGAGTGCTTGCCTGCCGGTCATGAATTCATTTTCACTAAAAAGTTGCAGCAATCTTTGAGTCGCCGAATTAATTTCCAGAAAATGGACGGCATCATTTTTATCACGATACACAACAATATGGGTTAAAGTTTCACCCGCCTGTGTTGGCTGATTTTCTTTGCTGAGTTGATGTACGGGGAACTTGTAACTCAGTGGCATAGCCAGGGGAGAAACGGCCGGGATGTCTGCAAATATATCACCATCACGATTTATGGCCTGCCAGTCAGGCTCTTCCTCAGAAAGTGACAGCACCAGCTCCATCCATTCATAGTGGGCAAGCTCAAGCATAAACGGCGGGTCATCAGGATCAGTTCCCCGTTCGTTTTGCAGGTAATCGACAAACTCGGCCGGCATTTTGGGGAAATAAGGGGTATGGGCAAGGTGACGTGAAAAATAATCACGTATCATGGCCATCCAGCGGTCATCGCTTGTTAGTTCCTTTAGCACGGGAAAGCTGCTGGACATAAAATCTTCAACGTTGTTAAAAAATAATTCCCGGTAAACGGCCATGCGGGTCTCGTCGACATCGGCTGGTGTAGCATTTCGTTCCGGATCGCGGATATTGGCCGTGAACTCATATTGCTTGCGAATGAAGGCTGGCTGGTCAGTCATTATTAGACCCTGTGAGCAAGACGGGCAACACGCTGGTTAGCCCATTTTTCCTGAGATGCCTTGATTCGATCTATTTCTCCCAGGAGTTCTGGTAACGGCGGAATGTTAAAATCACGTTCCAGCAGGGTAGGGGCGACACCAAAGGTTTCGTAAGCAACATCGAGTAAATCCCAGACGTTACCAATGATTGGTGCGCCATGGGTATCAACCAGTAAGTCCTCGGCCTCTTCATAGTGACCGGCAATATGCATATAGGCAATGCGCTCACCGGGTAACGCCTTCAGGTAGGCCACGGGGTCATATTTGTGGTTAATACTATTAACGTAAATATTATTTACATCCAGCAATAAATCACAGTCAGCTTCTTTGATGACTGCGTTAATAAAATCAATTTCTTCCATCTCCTTGCCGGGTGCCGCGTAGTAAGAAACATTTTCAATGGCCATGCGCCGACCAATGATGTCCTGTACTTGTTTGATGCGGCCAACGACATGTTTGATAGCTTCTTCAGTAAAAGGGATGGGCATCAAGTCATAAAGATGACCGTCGTCACTACAGTAACTTAAATGTTCCGAGTAACATTTTATTTGATGGATATCCATGAAGTTTCGTACTTCACGGACAAAATTTTCATCCAGGGGGGTCGGCCCGCCAATTGAAAGTGACAAGCCGTGGGTAACAAAGGGGTATTGCTCCGTAAATTTTCTCAGTTCTTTTCCGTACTTGCCGCCAATGCCTATCCAGTTTTCAGGCGCCACTTCCAGGAAGCTTACTTGCTCCGGAGAAAACTCAGCCAGCGGGCCCATGAGGGCCCGCTTGAGTCCGAGTCCGGCACCCTGTACAGGGAATTTGCCAGGTTGCGACATAACAGATCTTATTTCTTGTCGCCGCAGCTACCTTCTTTTCCTTTTCCTTTCTTGTCGCCGCAGCTTCCTTCGTTCATGCCTTTCTTCATTTTCTTGTCACCGCCGCACTTGCCTTCACCGCACTTGCCATCTTTTTTGGCTTTTTTGCCATCGTGCTTGCCATCCTTGTCTTTCATACCGCCACAACTACCTTCAGCGACTTTCATGTAACCTGAGCCAAGATCAGTGGTTGTAAACGGATTGCTGGCAGCATTAGCAACTGGCAGGCTGGATAAAGCGGCTACAACACTAACGCCTACTGCGGCTGCGATTGGGGATAATTTCTTTGTTTTAGACATTTAAAAACTCCTGTTAAGTATCAATGATTTGTGTTTCCTTTCTAGGTCACCGCAGTTAGTCAGTGCCTAGGGCGGACAACTCTAACCCGATTCATCTGAATTCGGAAGTAGCTTATAAGTCTCCGCTACCAACACTCTGACCGACGGTGTCTGGCATAGTTCAAATTCCGCGTGAAAATATTGGGTTATTCCGGGGCATTATCAGGGTTATTTTTGCAGGGTTGTCTACTAGTACGCCTTATACAAACCCAGGATCGTTGAGTACTGGTACAGGTGGTTGGCGTTATCCAGTGGGCCTTTTTCCCCATTGCCATAAAAACCAATTATTGGCAGGCGTTGATAACGGGACTTGAGCTGATTCAGGTCACGGTCGTGGTTACCAAAACATTAAGGGGTCACTTTGAGATTTAGAGGTGTTTCATTGGATCCATGCGTTGGTGAAGCACTCGCACAATCGTGATGCCGTGGGGCTGTTTCACGTAGTACAGAATATGGTTTTCATAGGGAAAGCTGAGTAGCCCTTCAGATATGGCTTCCCGTTTGATTCCCAAATCGGGATTGTCGGCAAGGAGTTGTCCACGGGCTCCCACTCCATCGAGATAGGCGAGGGTTTGTGATTCCCCCCATTGTTGGAGGCTATAGTCGATGATGTCTTTAAGATCGTGTTCGGCTTTTTCTGCAAATTTAAAATCAGCCACTTACCCGTTTCCGTAGCTTGTCCATGACGGTTTTGCCATCCGTGATCTTACCGGCTTGCAGGTCGGCGATACCTTCCTGGATTGCCACTTTCAGATGTTCCTCTTTCAGTGCTTCAAACTGAGCATATTCCGAAGCCGAGATCACCACGGCAACGGGTTTGCCGTTTCGGTTGATTCTGACGGGACCATGCTGTGCTTTAATGAGGACTTCACCGAATTCACGTTTGGCATCACTGGCGCTGAGTATTTCCATAACACACCTCAAATTAATTAAATTGATTAATTTAATTAATTCTAGGCTTTCCGGTATGCCAAGTCCAGCTGTTGTTTTGTATGACCGATCCTGCTGCGGTCAGGATTTGGATGGAGCCTCCTTGTACAGCCCAAGTATCGTTGAGTACTGGTACAGGTGGTTGGCGTTATCCAGTGGCCCAATTTCACCATTGCCATAAAAGCCAATAATGGGCAGGCCCGGATAACGGGACTTGAGCTGATCCAGGTCACGGTCACGATTACCAAAAAAATGCGGCCCCCGTCCCATACAGGGAAATAACAAGGCAAAATCGGGGTCGGCGCCGAGCTGGCGGCCCGCACTGGTAATGGTTTGTTTAATGTCTCGTTCCGCCACCAGGGCATCGCGCATGCCCCAGAACAGGCGCTCGCCCGAACGGGGTTTGTCAGATAGCGTAATCGAACGATCACTGAGGTTGGCCGAGACAATATGGCTCAGGCGATAACGGCCTTCCTGGATGGCAGTTTCAGGATCGCCGAAGGTGAAGCCCCCGGTGAGTAAATGAAATGGCAGGGTTTTTTGTTTACGAATAGTGTCAGGCAGTGATTGTACCAATACATTTAAAGCCGGGTAATTGCCCATTTTCAGGACATCAAAACCCGCTACCTCGCCGACCTCGATGGGTGAGGTCAAAGCCCGCACCCCTTGCGAGGCGGTGATAATACCGGTCACGCCTTGCAATGAAGCCTCTGCCTGGCCTGCTTCAACGAGTCGACTGTTCGACCAGACCTTGAAGGGGCCTTGGCCAAAAATATCGCCGGAGACAGCGCCAATACGGGCGGCAGGTATATCCAGCCAATCTGAATTCATGCCGGCGGGGGTACAGAAACTTAAAATATCCAGTTCATCATCATTACGATTGGGCGCTAAATCCAGGTGTAGGTCGCCACCGAAAACCATGGCGGCCGCGGCCGGGCTATCCAGGATCCACTCCTGATCGGTCAAGATACCGGCGCCGGTACAGCCAATCACCTGCATGCAACCGGCAGCCCCAGCAGCAGCCCGGATCGCCAGGCTGGGGTCCGGCGCGAACTCCGGTGTCAGCAACAGCAGCACGCTATTGGCACGTTTTATACCCGCTTTCGCAAGCGCCTGTTTGACGGCCCTGGCGGCGTGTTCCGGGTAAGGCTCGTCGCCATGACTCAGGCCGGTCGCAACCGGTACTTGCGCGGTGTTAGCCGTATTCATGGCTCTACTTTATCGCCAAATTCACATAAATCATAGATGGTACAGCTGCCACAACGGGGTTTTCGGGCCACACAGGTATACCTGCCGTGCAGAATCAGCCAGTGGTGGGCATCTTGCTTGTATTCATTGGGGATATTTTTTTCCAGCGCTGCTTCTACGGCCAGCACATTTTTGCCAGGCCCCAGGCCGGTGCGATTGGCAAGGCGAAATATATGGGTGTCGACCGCAATCGTCGGCAAGCCAAAAGCCGTGTTCAGCACGACATTGGCTGTTTTGCGGCCAACACCGGGCAGGGCCTCGAGGGCTTCTCGATTTTTCGGGACCCGGCCACCATGCTGGTCGCGCAGTATTTTGCAGGTTTTCATGATGTTCGCGGCCTTGGTGTTATAAAGGCCAATGGTTTTGATGTAGGATTTTAGTTTGCGCAGGCCAAGTGCATGCATTTTTGCCGGGGTGCCTGCTGCTTTAAATAATGCCGGTGTCGCTTTGTTCACCCCTTTGTCCGTGGCCTGGGCAGACAACAAAACGGCAATCAGTAACTGAAAGGTGGTGTTGTATTGCAGCTCGGTAGTCGGAGTCGGGTCAGCAGATTTAAGAATTTCAAACAGCTTGCGGCGATTAACGGGCGTCATGGCTTGTTTTTATCCTGCTCGGGCTCGGCCACTTTATTTTTTAACAGGGCCGCCTTTTTTTGTTTACTCCTTAACACGGCATCATTTATTTCAGCCTTGATACGCGCCTGATCCAGGTCAGCAGTGGTTTGTTTTTGTGCTCGTTTTTGTTGTGACGCTATGTTCCCAAGCCGCGCCAGTCGTTGCTCCGTCCGGGCGCGAAATTTTGTCGTGTCTTCGCTGCCATATTCTGGCCAGCGGTTGCCAGCCGCGGGTGGCAAGTCATAATCCCGGGTCAATATGCAGTCCATGGGACAGGGGGGTACACAACAATCACAGCCGGTACATTCGTCTTCGATAATGCTATGCATGAGCTTGCCGGTGCCGATAATGGCATCCACCGGGCAGGCCTTGATACACAAGGTGCACCCGATGCATCGTGACTCATCTATATAGTATAAACGCCGCGGCTGGTGCGGGCCCACCTCGGGGTCGAGTTTGGTCTCGGGCAAACCCAATAATGTCGCCAGACCGGTCATGGTGATGTCATCACCAGGCGGGCAGCGATTAATCCCGGCTTCACGGTTGTAAATCGCCTCGGCATAGTCCATGCATCGCGGGTAACCACATGCGGTGCACTGGGTCTGCGGTAACCAGTCGTCAATGTCCTGGATAAGTTTAATATGATTTGTTGCTGGCATAGGCTACGAAGTATGGCGGCGCCAGTCTGGGCGCGCAACTATTCAAATAAGTCTATAATGACAATTTCTTCGTGACTACAGTAAGATCATAATATGAGCGGCAAGTTGTTATCCGATAACCTGACTCGATATATCAAACGGTCAAGAAAAGCCACGACCATTTTATTTACAGACATTGAGGCCTCAACCCAATATTGGGATCGACACGGAGATGTAAAAGGACGACTGTTAGTGGATCGTCACAATCGCCTCGTGTTCCCGGCTATTCGCCATTTTAGAGGCAGGATTATTAAGACTATTGGTGATGCCGTGATGGCCAGGTTTCGTAGTCCGGAGCAGGCAGTTTTTGCGGCCATTGCGATTCAACAGGCGCTGGCAGAGGAGCGTGGTAAAGACAAAAAATTCAAACTCAGAGTCCGGATAGGTATCCATACGGGTAAAGCCATAGTTGAACATGGCGATGTTTACGGTGATGTCGTTAATGTCGCTTCACGGGTGGAGAGTCGAGGTAAAGGTGACGAGATACTGGTTTCTGCAAGCACTGCCAGTAAGCTAAAAAATTCGGATTTTGGTCTTACCAAAAAAGGCAGCTTTGTTCCAAAAGGCAAGAAAAAATCCATGGTGCTTTATCGCTGCCAGTGGCAGGGTCATCCCAGCCTTATCGAAAATATTACATTTAATCTATTTCTGCCGCTGGTAAAACGGCAAAAGGCAGAGCTTATGGTTTTTTTGGCAACTGGTTTGGGCATGTTTTATTTTGTATATCTCAATTATTTTCGTTACTTACTGTCAGATTCAGAAACCCGTGCCTTGCTGACGTTAAATCCGCAGGATCTCTTGGCAGTACACCCCCTGGCGCCATCAGCGCTTATATTTTTTGTACTTGCTATCGTTTATTTTATTGTCAGTATGCAGTCTGTTCCTCACAGTATGTTGCGTATCTTAAAGGGAGGGTTTGGATTAACAATCGGTTTTTTTATATTTTTTCTGCCTCAAAAATATTTTCCACTGCCCATTGATCTGGAACTGAGAAAACCTGTTTACGAGTCCAGCCATCTTTTTGTGGAAGTAACCGGGGAAAATGCAAAATTGTATACCAGGCCGTCTATTGGGAGTGATGTCGTAAGAGAAGTGAAAACAGGGCAACTATTATTGCTCACCGACGTTAGTCGTGCGGGTGGAATGGTATGGAACAAAGTGCTTGTTGCTAAAAAACAATATGCATGGATGCCAAGAGTCATTCCACCCAGGATAGGCGTTCCATCCCAGAGGATGTCCGTCGCCTATAAATTTTATTTTCGTCGTGCAGATCTTTTTGCCTGGTTGTTTGGGTTGGTCGGATTCGCCTGGGGTTATCTTAATTTTCGGTTAAGACCAACATAACAACTATTTTACCCGCATACCCGGTTGGGCGCCGTCATCGGGGGACAAAATCCACAGGTCTTTTTTACCAGGACCAGCAGCCAGGACCATGCCTTCAGATAAACCAAAGCGCATTTTACGCGGGGCCAGGTTGGCAACCATGACCGTCAGTTTGCCTTCCAGGTCTGCCGGGTCATAGGCCTCTTTAATCCCGGCAAAGACATTACGGGTCTCGCCGCCAATATCCAGTGTCAGTTGTAATAATTTATCTGCGCCTTCTACGTGGGCCGCTTTAATTATTTTCGCGATGCGCAAATCAACTTTTGCAAACTCGTCATAACTAATCTCATCCTTGATCGGGTCAGCGGCCAGTGGGCCGGTTGTTACGGTTGTTGCAGTGGTTTCTTCGGTCATGGTTAATCCTTCTTGAGCGGCTGTGAGCATGGCTTCGATTGATTTGGGTTCAATACGTTTTGCCAGGTGTTTAAACTTGTTGATAGAGGTTGGGAATGTTTTTCTGTCTTCCCAATTAAATTCTCGATCAAAACCGAACAATTCACGGGCAACACAGCCGGTGAGTGCAGGTAATATCGGTGTGAGCCAAATAGAGATGAGATAAAAGGAATGCAAACTGCGTGAGCAGACTTGATGCAATTTATCTCTTTGATCCGGGTCTTTTGCTAGCACCCAGGGCTCGTGTTTATTAATATATTCATTCGTAACATCAGCAATGTGCATGATGCTGCGTACTGCTTTGCTATATTCTCGCTGTTCAAAGGCTTCGAGAATTGAATCGCTCTCACCACCTGTTGCGATTGGGTCAGTCATGTCAGATTCTGGTAGCAACTTGCCATCAAAATATTTACCAATAAAATTCGCCGTGCGACTGGCGATGTTGACATATTTTCCAACCAGGTCACTATTTATCCTGGCAGTAAAATCATCAAAGTTAAGATCAATATCTTCAATACCATCAGACAACTTGGCGGCATAGTAATAACGCAAGTATTCCGGGTTCAAATGATCGAGATAAGTGCTGGCATTAATAAACGTACCCCGTGACTTGGACATTTTTTTACCGTTGACGGTTAAAAAACCATGGGCATAAATGGCCGTGGGTATTCGATACCTGGCTATTGGCAGGATTGCAGGCCAGAACAGGGTAGAATATCTTTACCAATAAAATGATAAAGCTCGGTAGTGTCTTGTTTCCACCATTCGTCAAAATCCAGTCCCTTTTTATTGCACAGATCTTTAAAGCTGGCCATGTAACCCATGGGGGCATCGAGCCAGACATAAAAATATTTACCCGGTGCATCGGGGATTTCAAATCCAAAGTAAGGCGCATCGCGGGAAATATCCCAGTCCTGGAGGCCGGCCTCCAGCCACTCGTTCATTTTATTGGCCACTTCCGGTTGCACATGTTCTTCCAGAAAATTGCGTAACTGATCTGTGCATTTTGAAATTTTGAAAAAGTAATGCTCTGACTCTTTTTCGATGGGTTTGGCGCCAGTGATCACTGACACCGGGTTTTTTAATTCAGTGGCGTCATAGGTGGCGCTACACACTTCGCAGTTATCGCCGTACTGATCTTTGGCATCGCAGTTAGGGCAGGTGCCCTTAATAAAACGATCCGGTAAAAACATTTTCTTATCGGGATCGTAAAACTGGTTTATCGTTTTGTTTTCTATGTAACCTGCATCTTGTAGTGACTTATAAATTGATTCAACAAATTCACGGTTTTCATCAGAGTGGGTGCTGTAATAATTATCGAATTGCACACCAAAGGCCTGAAAATCGGCCTGGTGTTCAGCATTCATTTTTTCGATCAGTGCTTCCGGAGTAATGCCTTCCTGCTGGGCCCGCAACATCACCGGCGTGCCGTGGGCATCATCGGCGCAGACGTAATAAATCTCATGGCCTTGCATGCCCGGGAAACGCATACGCAGAAAACGCACCCAAATATCGGTCTGGATGTATTCCACCAGGTGTCCCAGGTGAATGGCACCATTGGCATAGGGCAGGGCGCTGGTTACCAGGATTTTTCGCGGTTTGTTAGCGGCTTGGGTCATGGTTCAGTTATATATAGTATTGGGTCAGATGATCTTTTTAATCAATTAAAAAAGCTGCGCCTTTGGCCCAGCTTTGCACGCTAGAATCCCTTCGGGTTACTCAGGTCGCGCGCTAAAGTACCAGTTTTGGCCATTAGCAGCCAGCGCGATTCCTGATAAATACGACCGGGCCAGTGGTGACGGTAAAAGCAGAATGCCAGCCTCACTACAGGGGATTTATCACTTAAATCAGGGTTTCTGGCATGACTTTCACCTGCCCCCAGTGTAGGATTGCGACCCCATTGAAATGAATACTTGACCAATTTAGTACAGATTACGGGAGAACAAAGAATGGCAGAGATTTCCAAGCAACAGATCGAAACGGCCCTGGCAAAGGTCATCGATCCCTACCTGGAGAAGGACCTGGTTCAGGCCAAGGCCGTCAAGAATATCGCGATTGATGGCGGCAAAATTACCATCGATATCGAGCTGGGATATCCCAGCAAAGGCACAAAAGATGAGCTAGCTGCCAACCTTGAGAAAAAAGTTGCTGCCGTAGAGGGCGTGTCAGACGTCGCCTTTAATATCTCAAGCAAAATCGACTCCCACGCGGTCCAGCAAGGGGTCAAGCCTATAGAAGGCATCAAGAATATTATCGCCATTGCCTCGGGCAAGGGCGGTGTCGGTAAATCTACCATGGCCGTTAATTTGGCCCTGGCATTGTCAGTCGATGGCGCCAGTGTTGGCCTGCTCGATGCAGACATCTACGGCCCCAGCCAGCCTCGTATGCTGGGTTCTACCGCCAAACCGGACAGTGTCGATGGTAAAACCATGGAGCCGGTTGTCAGCTATAACTTGCAAACCATGTCTATCGGTTACCTGGTAGATGAAGAAACCCCCATGATCTGGCGTGGCCCCATGGTCACCCAGGCACTGGAACAGTTGCTGAAAGATACCAACTGGAAAGACCTGGATTACCTTATTATTGATTTACCGCCAGGTACCGGCGATACCCAGCTGACCCTGGCCCAGAAAGTACCGGTTAGTGGCGCCGTGATTGTCACCACACCCCAGGACATTGCCTTGCTGGATGCCCGCAAGGCCCTGAAAATGTTTGAGAAGGTGGAAATACCGGTTCTGGGAGTGATCGAGAACATGAGCACCCATATTTGCAGCGAATGCGGACACGAGGAACATATTTTTGGACAGGGCGGTGGTACCAGCATGTCAGAGCAATACGACGTGCCCTACCTTGGTAGCCTGCCCCTTGATATTCGTATCAGGGAAGAAACCGATGCCGGCAAACCGACCGTGGCCGCCGAACCCGAAGCCGCGATTAGCAAAACCTACCGCGATATCGCCCGCCGGGTCGCCGCCAAACTGGCGATACAGAAAAAAGACTATGCTTCAAAATTTCCGAATATTGTGATTCAGAATAATTAGCAAGTCGGGAAGTATTTTGCGCGAACAAAAGGCCGGTTCTCCGGCCTTTTTTATTGCCCTAAGATTGTATGTCCATGCGGTGTAATAAGAGAAATGCGATTGGAAACTGTTCTGGAGTGACATTGAAATATTATGCGTCATTGGTAATGATGTATTATTTGTTGACATCGGGTTAGTTTTCGATCATAATATATGCATCATCGTTTATGAAGGAATATTTTTGAAACTCGCTGAACTTACAACCATATCCGCTGGGCACCCATTTAGAGGGAAAATACCAGAAAAATCCGGTAGCGGTATCCGTGCAGTGCAGATGAAAGACATCTCTATTGATCAGGGGGTTTGCTGGGATAGTGTTATCGAGACAGAGCTTGCTGGCAAAAAACAACCTGACTGGCTAATAAATGGCGATATCCTTTTTGCTGCCAGAGGCTCGCGTAATTATGCCGTTCTGATTAATCAGGTTACAGGACAGGTTGTTAGTGCCCCGCATTTCTATATTTTACGTGTGAATGAGTCATCGCTTATGCCAGAATTTCTGGTCTGGCAGCTCAACCAAAAACCCCTGCAAAACTACTTTGACAAGTTAGCCCAGGGAAAATTAACCAAGAGTATTACACGCTCAATGCTAGAACACGCTGAAATCACCGTGCCACCACTAGAGAAGCAAACACAAATATTAGGATTGCATAAAACCTTGTTACAGGAAAAAAAGCTTTATGCCGTACTTGGCAGCAACGCAGATAAATTAATGAATTCGATTGCCAACGAACTTGTGGCAGGTAAAACACTACCGTTAAAAGGAATGAAAATATGAGCACAACTATAAGCCCCAATCCGATTAGTCAGGACGCAATCAATAAAGCCCTATGGGGGGCGTGCGATACATTCCGTGGCACGGTCAGCGCCGATACCTATAAAGACTTTATCCTGACCATGTTATTCCTGAAATACATCTCGGATGTTTGGCAGGATCATTACGACAAATACCAGCAAGAGCATGGCGACGAACCAGAACTCATTGTTGAGATGATGAAGAATGAGCGCTTTGTGCTGCCCGAAGGTTCAAGCTTTTACACCCTCTATGAAAAGCGTCATGAGCCGGGTAATGGTGAGCGTATCGACCAGGCGCTTCATGCATTGGAAGAAGCCAACGGTACCAAGCTCCGCGACGCATCAAAATCAGTGTTCCAGGATATAAGCTTTAACACTGATAAGCTCGGTGAAGAAAAGCAAAAAAACACTATTCTTCGCCACCTGCTGGAAGACTTTGCCAAAGATGAGTTGAACCTTCGCCCCAGCCGTGTCGGCTCACTTGATGTTATCGGCAACGCCTATGAATATTTAATTAAGCACTTCGCCGCTGGTGGTGGGCAAAAAGCAGGGGAGTTTTATACCCCTCCCGAAGTATCTGACCTGATCGCAGAATTACTAGACCCACAAGAGGGCGACACAATCTCTGATCCGGCTTGTGGTTCTGGCTCATTGCTTATGAAATGTGGGCGTAAGATTAAAGCGCGTTTCAACAGCAAAAAATATGCGCTCTACGGGCAAGAGGCCATCGGTTCTACCTGGTCACTGGCCAAGATGAATATGTTCCTGCATGGGGAAGACAATCACAAAATCGAATGGGGCGACACTATCCGCAATCCAAAGTTATTGGATAAGAATGGTGGCTTGATGCATTTTGATATTGTCACCGCCAATCCGCCATTCAGCCTCGATAAATGGGGCCATGATGAAGCGGATCATGATAAATATGGTCGTTTCCGTCGTGGCATACCACCAAAGACCAAAGGTGACTACGCCTTTATTCTGCATATGATCGAAACAATGAAACCCGCCTCGTCATCAAAACTGGGGGGACGCATGGGCGTGGTGGTTCCCCATGGTGTTTTGTTCCGTGGCAGTTCCGAAGGGAAAATTCGCACAAAATTGATTGAGGAAAACTTGTTGGATGCAGTGATAGGCTTGCCTGAAAAACTCTTTTACGGTACGGGCATACCCGCAGCGATTCTGATCTTCCGCAAGAATCGTCTTTCCCGCGAAGGCGGGAATCCAGGGGTTTTATTCATTGATGCCAGCCGCGAATGCAAAGCAGGTAAAAACCAAAACCTGCTCACGCCAGAGAATATTGAAAAGATTGTTACGACCTATAAGGCGCGTAAAAGCGTCGATAAATACGCCTATCTGGCCAGTTTTGAAGAAATCCAGGAAAACGACTTTAACCTTAATATCCCGCGTTATGTTGATACCTTTGAGGAGGAAGAAGAAATTGATCTGATGGCAGTGCGTAAGGATAGGGAGGAATTGAAGGCGCAACTAGCTGAGCTGGAAACCGAAATGGATGGTTATCTAAAGGAGCTGGGTTATGGTTCCTGATGGTTGGGATATTCAAACAATCGCAGATATAGCTAAAGTTACGTCAGGAGGAACTCCAAGCCGTAAGAATGATGCGTATTGGGAGGGTAATATTCCTTGGGTTACGACTGCTGAAGTTCATTTTAATACTATTGTAGATTCAGAGCAGAAAATAACTAAATCTGGGCTTGATAATTCTTCTGCCAAGTTATTTCCTTCAGATACCATCCTAATGGCTATGTATGGTCAAGGAAAAACTCGTGGGCAGGTGGCAAAGCTAGGTATAGAGGCGAGTACTAATCAAGCTTGTGCCGCCATCTTACTCAAAGATAATTTAAGCACGGACTATTATTACTTATTCTTGCAAAGCCAATATAAGAATATTCGAAATTTAAGTAACTCGGGTGGACAGAAAAACTTGAGTGCGTGTTTAGTCAAGTCCATTAAAGTTCCTGTTCCACCGCTACTTGAACAAAAGAAAATCGCCAAAATCCTATCAACATGGGATCGAGCGATTGAGGTAACAGAAAAGCAAATCAGCAACAGTCAGCAACAAAAAAAGTTCCTTATGCATCAACTCCTCACCGGAAAAAAACGCCTTCCCGGCTTTAGTGGGGAGTGGGAAAAAAAAGTTCTTTCCAAGATAGCAGATATTGTGATGGGCTCGTCACCTAAGTCTGAGAGTTATAATAATCACGAAAAAGGCTTGCCCTTGTTACAGGGGAACGCAGATATAAAAAATAGATTATCTGCTCCAAGAGCCTATACATCCCAAATAACTAAGGAATGTCTAGTTGATGATATTTTGCTTAGTGTTAGAGCGCCTGTTGGCGAAGTTTCTCGTTCAATTCATCACGCGTGTATCGGGCGAGGTATAGCGGCAATAAGAGCCAAAGAAGATACATCTCAAAATTATCTATATCAATGGCTATTGTACTTTGAACCAAAATGGGAAAAGTTGTCACAGGGGAGCACATTTGAAGCTGTTAATAGTAACGATATTAAAACATTGTATATTGATGTCCCTCAAAAAGAAGAACAACAAAAAATAGCTTTAATCCTTTTCTCTGCCGATAAAGAAATTGAAACCCTAAAGCAAAAACTTGAATGCGTCCGCCAAGAGAAAAAGGCACTAATGCAACAACTCCTCACCGGCAAACGCCGCGTGAAAATTGATGAGGATGATGTTCCTATCAAGGAGGTTGTGCGTGCCTGATATTATTTCATTCGCAGATGCTATTGCAGACTCAGAGCAATATAAAAAACGTCATTTGTTGTTAGGGAATGGCTTTAGTATTGGCTGCCGTGCCGACATATTCCATTATGAGTCTCTCTTTGGGGAAGCTGATTTTTCGGGTATGCCTGAGGCGAAACAGGTTTTTGAGTCTTTGCAGACCCAGGATTTTGAAGTAGCAATTCGAGCGCTTGAGAGTGGCTCAAAAATTCTTCCTGTCTATGCGCCCAATGATGTCGCAAGTGTTCAGGCAATGAGCAAACACGCTATTGCTCTCAAAGATTTACTGGTGGCCACAATCGCTGGTAATCATCCACCCAGCCCTAATGCTATAGACAATCAAGAGTTTTGGGCTTGTCGAAATTTTTTGAGTAATTTTCTTGCGCCTGATAAAAGCGGGTATGTATTCACCCTGAACTATGATCTGCTTCTGTATTGGGCATTAATGCATAGCGACAATCTTTTTGACGAGAAGACTGTTGAGCTTAAAAAAAATGATGGCTTTGATAATGATGAAGATGACCCGGATGCTGATTATGTTGTCTGGCAAGGTGAAACAGCTGCGCATAGTGCAAATGTCCTTTTCCTGCATGGCGCGCTTCATCTTTTTGATTCGGGCGCAGAGCTTCAAAAATATACCTGGGTTCGCAAGGGTGAGCCACTGGTAGATCAAGCACGTAGCGCAATAACTGCAAATAAATTTCCACTTTTTGTGGCCGAAGGCACGAGCACCCAGAAGAAAAACAAAATTCGTCACAATGCATATTTATATCAGTGTTTCAAGGTACTGACGGCCAATGCACAGACTGGCACACATTGTTTTTTCATCTTTGGCCATTCATTGGCTGATAATGACGATCACATTCTTAAGCGTCTTGGCAAAGGTCGTTTCAAAAAATTATATGTAGGTATTTTCGGAGAAGCAGATAATCCAGAAAACAAAAAAGTAATTGCGCGTGCCAACGCTATAGCGGCGCTAAGGCATAATCGATATCCGCTTGAAGTTGTCTTTTTTGATTCTGCTTCTGCCAATGTTTGGGGGGAGGTTGCGAGTGCCTAGAAATATATCCATCAATAATAATAAGATGTACTACGTTTCGGCTTTTTTCTTGAATTTCCGTGTAAGACACTACATTTCATGTAACACAGTCGCCACGTTTAATTCTTATAGGGATAACACACAACATTGGTGGTTTTCTATTATTAATGATGTGCTGCAAATTATTGACGAATGGGATACTAGTGCATATAGTAATACCACAACTCTCCCCTTGCAGGGTTATTCATTTAACTACTGTTCGGGGCGGAAAAACCGCCTTTTGGGCGGTTTTTTCATTTCTATTCGTAAATCAAATAAAGGTCATCCCGTTCGGCTGGTTGATTACCAGCTGAGTAATAATTCTGTTTGGACAAGAAAGCGCATTACAAGTGATGCGTTAGTGAATGCCTGCGTAGCGCTGCGGCATAAACATGGTAACGTAAAAATTACACTGGGGGATTGGAAATGAGTAAAGATGGCTTCAACACCCAGTATCCTTCATTGAGCATACAAGATGAAGTTACCGATTTTCTGTTGTACACCGCCCCTAACAGTAAAGTCAAAGTTGAGGTTTTACTCAACAATGAGACCTTATGGCTGACACAGAAACGCATGTCTGAATTGTTCAATGTGGGTGTGCCAGCAATATCTAAACATCTAAAAAATATTTTTGATACCAATGAGTTAGAGCAAGTTGCAGTTATTTCCATTTTGGAAACAACTGCCGAAGATGGAAAAAATTACCAAATCAAATATTACAACCTGGATGCTGTTATATCGGTTGGTTATCGGGTCAATTCAGCACAGGCAACCCAGTTTCGTATCTGGGCAACCCGGCTAATTAAAGAGTACATCATCAAGGGTTTTATTATGGATGATGAGCGTTTGAAAAACGGGCGCTATTTTGGCAGGGATTATTTTAAAGAGCTGTTAGAACGTATCCGTTCTATCCGTGCCAGCGAACGACGTATTTACCAACAAATTACCGACATCTTTGCTGAATGCAGCATCGATTATGATCCAAAATCAGAAACCACGCGGCAATTCTATGCCCATGTACAGGATAAATTTCACTATGCCATAACCGGGCAAACTGCTTCAGAGATTATATTTAACCATGCCGATGCCAGTAAGCCGCTGATGGGCATCAGGGCATATAAAAACTCACCCGATGGTCGTATTCTCAAATCTGACACAACCATTGGTAAAAATTATCTACAAGAAGACGAGATTAAAAAATTGGAGAGAACGGTATCCGGTTTCTTTGACTATATCGAAGGGATTGTAGAGCGTCGAACCAGTTTCACCATGGAAATATTTGCAGAGAGCGTGAACAAATTTCTGGATTTTCATGAATATAAAATCCTCGAAGGCCATGGAAAAATCACCCGCAAACTGGCAGAGCAGAAAGCGCTGGAGGAATACGAAAAATTTAATAAAACTCAGAAAATAGAATCCGACTTTGATAAAAAAACCAAAGCACTGTTAAAAAGTGCACAGGAAAATAAGGGAGAGGTTGGTGAGTAGTGTGAGTCATAGTGGGTATGTCTGGTTCCCACACTCCCGCGTGGGAACCGATACGGCAGCTGAATTTAGCCAGTCTATGCATTCCCACGCAGGAGCGCGGGAACGAGAGCTAGAGGGGCAATTGCCATGTCTGTAACGCTCCCTAAATTCCAGGAAGAATACAGCGCGAAGATTCCGGCATTAACGCTGCTTCATAATCTTGGTTGGATTTTTTTATCACCTGAGCAAGCTTTGTCTTCTCGTAATGGCAAAACGAGCGAAGTGGTTTTGCGTGAAGTGTTGCGAGAAGAGCTTCGCAAACGTCGTTTTACATTTGCCGGGAAAGAGCGAGTTTTTTCTGAAAATACAATTGATAACGTGATAGCTGAGTTATGCTCACCGGCTTTGAATGAAGGCCTGAGTATCGCCAATGAAAGAATCTACAACCATTTGCTTTATGGACTATCGGTTAAAGAGTTTATTGACGGCAAGAAAATCAATCCCACAATACAGATTATCGACTGGGACAATGTTGAAAATAACAGCTTTCTTTTCACTGAAGAGTTTAGCGTTTTACGCACAGGAGGTTTTGAGTCCCGCAGGCCGGATATTGTCTGTTTTGTGAATGGCTTGCCATTCGCTGTTATCGAGGCGAAGCGTCCTGATGGTCATGCTAAGAAAGGCCCAACTATTGACGAAGGTATTTCGCAAAATATTCGCAATCAACGCAATGATGAAATCCCTCATTTATTTTCCTACGTGCAGCTTCTTTTTTCAATCAATGGGGCAGAGGGTCGTTACGGTACACAGGGTACACCATATAAATTTTGGGCACCCTGGCGTGAAGAAGATATTAGCGAAGGAGAATTCTATCGGCTTAAGAATAAGCCTTTGAGTTCTGAGGCTAAAGACACTTTGTTTTCGCATCGACCCAAGCAGGATCGTGAGTGGTATGAAAACCTGATTGCTGGTGGCGAGCTGGCGGTCACAGAACAAGACAAAATACTTGCAAGTATTCTTTCCCCATCACGGCTGATAGAAATGACAAGATATTTCGTACTGTTTGATAAGAAAATCGGCAAAGTGGCTGCCCGTTATCAGCAGGTATTTGGTATTAAGCGCTTAATTGAGCGAATAAACACAAAAGATAATAAGGGTGCGCGCCAGGGCGGTGTGATATGGCATACCACGGGCTCTGGTAAATCTTTTACCATGGTCTTTTTATCGAAAGCACTTATTTTACATAGCACGCTGAAACAATGCCGCATTGTGGTTGTGACTGATCGTGTTGATCTGGAAGGACAGTTAAGCACGACATTCAGTACAGGTGGTGAGCTTGCCAGCAAAAAAGACAAGGCAGCGGCGATGGCAACATCGGGCAGAAGACTTGCCAAACAGATTTCCCAAGGCAATGAACGAATAATCTTTTCCATCATTAATAAATTTGCTGTTGCTGCCAAAATGCCAGAGTGCCACAACCCAAGTTCTGACATTATCGTGCTTATTGATGAAGGGCATCGTTCCCAGGGCGGTGAAAACTTTGTCCGTATGCGCCATACACTGCCTAATGCCGCTTTTATTGCGTTTACAGGCACGCCATTATTAAAAGACGATAAAACAGAAAATAAATTTGGCCCGATTGTTCATGCCTACACCATGCAACGAGCGGTTGAGGATAAAGCCGTTACGCCATTGCTTTATGAGGAACGCATTCCTGACCTTGATGTGAATGAACGAGCCATTGATAGCTGGTTTGACCGGATTACTGAGGGCTTAACAGAAAAGCAGAAGACAGACCTGAAAAAGAAATTCGCCAAGAAAGGGCACCTCTATCAATCCGAAGATCGGATTCGTTTGATTGCTTATGATATTGCCAATCATTTTGTGAAGAATATTGATGAAGGATTAAAGGGGCAGATTGCTTGCGATAGTAAATTATCAGCCATTAAATATAAGCAATTTATAGATGAGCTTGGCTTGTTTGAGACTGCTGTTGTCATGTCTGCACCGGATACCCGAGAAGGAAATACGGATGTTGATGAAGCCACTATTCCAGAAGTAGCAAAATGGTGGAAGGAAAATGTGGGCTCACAGGACGAGAAGATTTATACCAGGAATATAGTCAAACGATTTGAAGAAGACGATGATCCTAAAATACTCATTGTTGTCGATAAATTACTCACTGGATTTGACGAGCCGAGGAATACGGTTCTCTACATTGATAAACCCCTCAAAGAACACAACCTGATTCAGGCTATTGCGCGGGTTAATCGTTTGCACGAGAAAAAGAAATTTGGCTTGCTCATCGATTATCGCGGTATTTTAGCCGAACTGGATACGACAATAGCGAAATATCAGGACTTGGCAAGTCGCACCCAAGGTGGATTTGATATTGCAGACCTTGAAGGTCTCTATCAACAAATGAGCACCGAGTATAAAAAACTCCCACACTTGTATAACGATCTATTGGCAATATTCAAGAATGTTAAAAATAAAGGCGATATTGAACAGCTTCGTCAGGTTATAGTCCCTAAAGTAGAAGAACAGTATAGCGAAATGGTAGATGTAAATTTGAAAGTACGTGAAGATTTCTATGATCGATTAAGTGAGTTCGCCAGTTGCTTAAAAGTGGCCTTGCAATCTGCCAGTTTTTACGAGGATAAAAGTTTTACGGAGCAAGATAGAAGACACTATAAGGAAACCGTTAAGCAATATTCATCATTGCGCCAACTTGCCAAAGCGGATGCAGGTGAAACCGTCGATTACGATGAATATGCCGAGAAAGTGAAAAAGCTGATGGATAAGCATGTAGTGGGCGTTGAGGTTAAAGAGCCAGACGGGGTTTATGAAGTTGGCAAAATGGGTAAAAAATCTGATCCGAAAGACTGGTCAGACGACAAAACCCGGAATGAAACCGATATTATAAAAACGCGCATTACTCGCATGATCGAGCAAAGTTTACGCGATGATCCTTATGCCCAAGAAGTTTTCTCTAAACTGCTTAAACGGGTAATAGAAGAAGCAGAAACACTGTTCGATCATCCTTTGAAACAGTACATGCTTTTCAAGGAGTTCGAGGAAAAGGTCGAAAAGCGTGAAGTCGATGGCTTGCCAGACAGATTTGCAGATAATAAACACGCTCAAGCCTATTACGGTATTTTGAAAATGGTTGTTGGTGAAAATATTTCTTCTATTGATGAAGCGTTATCAGATCGATGGGTAGGGCTTTCTTTCAATGTAGACGAGATTATTACCAATGCTATAGCCGAACACTCAATAAATCCTCAGAACATTGAATCCGAAATTCGAAAAAAACTCCTCCCCATGATTTTTGGCGAGTGCAAAAAAGTCGGGTCGGGTATGGTTCAGGCAAAGGTAATGATTGAAAAAATTGTACAAATTGTGCGTGTGGGATTGAGCCGCGTATGAGAAATTTAGTCACACCAGCAACGGGTTCAATTCAATATGGAGATACATCCATTAATTTTTCTATAGAACCCAGAGCAACAGACACTCCAAAAGTCTTGATAAAAGTGCATCCAGATTGTCGTGTAGTCGCACATGCTCCGCCAAGGGCTTCTCATGATGAAATTTTACAGGCAGTAAAGAAGAGGGCACGATGGGTTTGTAAACAGATGCATTACTTTGACAAACAGCGCGAAAATATTCTCCCACGGCGTTATGTCAGCGGTGAAAGTCATTTTTATCTTGGACGCAGACATTTGTTAAAGGTTAAGGCGGCAGCTAATTGCGTCCCTAAGGTGAAATTGTTGCAGGGTGTTTTAGAAGTGTGGGCACACAAAACAAAACCAGAACAAACAAAATCTATGCTTTTTGACTGGTATAGAGTGCGCGCTAGAGATGTATTTGATCGTAGACTGGAAGAAGTTGTTTCTAAAACATTATGGGTAAATGATAAACCATCTATACGACTTTTTTCTATGCAGACACAATGGGGCAGTTGTTCACCGAAAGGGCAGTTGACACTTAACCCCCATCTGGTGAAAGCCCCGAGGGACTGTATTGATTACGTGCTTCTCCATGAGCTTTGTCATATTGCAGAGCATAATCATAGCGAACGATTTTATCGGCTAATGAAGCAAGTCATGCCTCACTGGGAGAAAGTAAAAGAAAGGCTCGATGGTATGGCATACTTTTATTTGAATGATACATAGCTAATCAGACAATTTGTCTGTTGTTGCCAGTTCTGTATGTCAAAGCTGGCTCGTCGTGGACATCCCTGATCTGGCAACCGTCGTTTAGATCTCTGGATTCCGGGTCTTCACTTCGCTGCGCCCGGAATGACGGGGTTTCTTCCCCAGCTATTAGATTATAATTTAGTACGATGTTGTTTTTTTATATCCAGGCTGATGTTTTTATTTACACCCGCCTTATTTGCAAATTCCTGCCACTTATCAACGGCAGTCATAACTTCATCCAGGATTTCTTCTGGCCTGGAGAGGCTAATAGATTTTCCAGTCTTGATTAATTCTTTTTTGGTGAAGTGATCACGTTTCCCGTTCACACTCATTTGGTGTTGATTAGTCCACTTGCCAGCCGGGTTGTGTGAGTACATCACGTCATAAGCAGGTGATAACTTCCATTTCCCATTGGGGTCCATTAAAAATGAAATATTTTTAGTGTGATCATCTTGATTGCGCGCAATGATATTGAATAACATTCGGCGATATTGCTTGCTAGCCTCAGCTTTACTGAGACGTAATTGTCGCATAATTT
>QIHT01000240.1 GCA_003229115.1 Gammaproteobacteria bacterium
ACATTTGATCAAATTTATAATCTTCAGAATTGCACGAACCGGTAAAGATTCCATCGTTAGTTTCGATAACGGTGTTGCCTCTTCTTAATCCGCAGGTTACACCCATAGGTTAACGCACAGATGAGCTGTAATCTCCAGCTGTCTTACAGGCTGACAGCATTCACCATACTGCCAACGCTGTTCGCGATGATGGACAATCGATACCACCGTAGGCCGGAATAAGGTTTTGTCGTTCCCGGCGTTGTTCAGCATTACAGTCATGCCTGCAACGTGCTTTATGCAGACCTACTTCTATTTCCATCAACGAATGACGTAACACATGCAGCAATGACAAAAACGATTTTTAGTTGCTCTCCGCGCCGTCTGCGTCTCTGCGATCTCTGCGTTTACAGCGAACTATTGAACAGCACACACAAGACCCAACCAGCTCAATCACCTAACGATGATTATTTGCGGCACGCTTCAGCCTCACAACAGCCACTCACAACAGCCAAAATAATTGCCACCAAAATCACCAATACTGGTATGAGTGCAATATTGATGGCTTTTAGTGTTGCTCCCAGGTCTTCTATATCTTTACTGAGCGAATGTTGGACTTTACGTAATTCTTTACGAATTTTTATATGCTCAGCCCGGAACTGATTAATCTCCTCCAGCTGCTCGGAACTTATCTTTAACTTACCCGACACATCACTGGCGGTGTTTTGTTGAAGCTGTTTTATTTTATATCCTGTTTCACTTAATTTTTCCTGAAGGATTCTTTCCTTAATACGATACTCCTGATCTGCCGCTGCCCTCAGGTCTGCTACTTTGATAAAGGGCCGTGCCGAACGGCCGCGACTTCTCAGATTTATAAGATCATTACTACCACTTAAATTATCCAGCGCATTAACAACAAAGGTATCGTTATCGGCACTGGGCATTGCCACACGCTTGCCATAAAAATCCTGAAAACTTACCCAGAACATATCTCTTAGCATATCGGTATCAGCAACAATGATAATATTTATCGGCACGATGGATTCTGTTAGCCGTTTTTCAACAACATTACCATCCAGGCCATCAGGGAAAGCAGATTTCACATTGCCTTTTACTCGCGCCGCCAGAACAAAAGGTTCACCACCGGGAATATACATCTGTAACAGTTCCTCGGGGCTGGTAAAAAACTGGATGCTGGCAGCATCAATCGCCATAGACTGATCACTGGTTGTTATCAGTGGTGAGAACTGCGTATCAACTGTACCTGTTTTACGTAATACACCAGAGCTCGCCATCACCATGGTTTGAATTTTTCGGCTAACAAAATCAGTGGTGTTGAAATTCTGTTCACTCAATGTCAACCACGCCACATAATCCACTTCACCTTTTTCCAGGCCGCCTATTCTGGCTTTAATTCGCGTTGCTGCACGACGGTCGCCGGCAACAAAACCCTTCACCAGTTCAACACCCCATGCATCCAGTAACTTACGCGGAATCGCATCTCTAATCGGAGTCGAATAGTTATCTACTGCTTTTGTCATTTTATCGACTGAGACATCGGCTTCTGAAAATGCATCAAGAAATAACAACACGCGGCCGCCACCGAGAACAAACTGGTCAATAGCAAATAAAGTTTTGTCTTCAAGCTTTCGTGGATACACTATCATCAGCACATCAATGCTTTCTGGAATGCGCGCTAAATCAGTGTTAAGAAATTTTACATCAAATGACCGTTTTAACTGGCTAAGAATGAACCATTCGCGACTTTTCTCAACAAACGCATTAGCCGCACTACCATCAATCGGTAATTTCGAAATCAAACCAACCACAGGACGTTGCGGATTTGTCAGGCTATAAATCAGTTTTGATAACTCATACTCAAGCGCCTCTTCCTGTTCAGCCTGAAAGTAATAGATACCTCTCCAGTCACCCTTTGCATTTACTCCGGCCAGACCAAAATAGGCGAGACCGCCTGCAACATCTACAGGGATACCCTGTAGACGATAGTGCATAGCCTCGGCTTCTTCGTCAGAAAATGGTTCAGGATTTTTAACCACCAGTTTTATATTACCGTTACTCAAAGAGGCATATTCCTCCAGCAGTTCCCTGACGCGCTTTCCGTAAGCAGCTATCGCTGGTTTCGCGCTAAAAAGCTTTTCTGAAAAATAAAAGTTCAGGGTAATGGGTTCATCCAGATTCTCAAGAATATTTTGCGTACCTTGCGCCAGGGTATATAAACGATCCGCAGTCACATCAAGCTTGATGCCTTTCAGAAACATACCGGACAGGAGATTAATAACCAGCAATAACCCAACAACCGCCAGTAATCCTGAAACAGAATAGAAATTGCGGCCTTTCAGCATAATCCCGCACTCTTTCGACATTTTATTTTTCTGGAATTCTCTGGCATCAGTCAGACTTCTTCATTTCAACAATAATAATGTTTGCCAATAACCAACTGGCGATAAACGAGAAAAAGAAAACAATATCTCTGATATCAATGACCCCTTTCAGCATTGAATTAAAATGCGTAGTAAAACTCATACCACTGATGGTTTCGATCAATACCTGCGGCAACCATCCCTGAAACAAATCAAGTACCAATGGTGTTCCAGACAAAAGAAAAATAAAACAAATCACTACGGCGATAACGAAAGCGATAACCTGGTTTCGGGTAACAGCAGAAACACATGAGCCAATAGCCAGATACGCACCTGCCATCAAAAAACTAGCCACATAACTTACAAAGATTACCGGGTTATCAGGGTTACCCAGGTAGTTGGCCGTGAGCCACACTGGAAATGTTAAAAACAGCGCAATACCACTAAACACCCAGGCCGCAAGAAATTTTCCCGTCACTGCCTGCCATGTTGATAACGGTAAAGTCATTAGCAGCTCAATGGTGCCCGTCTTGCGTTCTTCTGCCCACAATCGCATTGAAAGCGCAGGAATCAGGAACAGGTATAACAGTGGGTGGTAATCGAAAAACGGTTGCAGATCGGCTTGCTCACGTTCGTACCAGCCACCGAGATAAAAGGTAAAGATACCGTTTAAAGCCAGAAATATGACAATAAATACATAAGCCAGCGGTGTCGTGAAATAACTGCTCAATTCACGTTTGAATATTGAATTAACCACACTCATATCAATCTATTCACGCCCTGTTCTTACTGCTGTGTAATTTGTGTCGTAATTTTTCGAAACACTTCATCTAGCTGGCCTGTTGTCACAACAAACTCCTCAACATCCCAACATTCATCTCGTATCAGATGGGTTACCTGTCTTGCAATTGATGCCCCTGCCTGCGGTATAACCATAAGACTATTTATTTCACTTTCAAGCATCACATCAGACACGTCTCCGATTTTACAAAGACGTTCTTTAGCAAGTTTCGGCACCTCACCTGCAAACTTCATTCTCACCGCATTATGCGTAAGCGACATGGCCTGTAACTGTTGAGGCGTACCATCAAACAAAATTTTTCCACATGCAATGATGGCAGCACGGTCACAGATGGCATCAACTTCTTCCAGAATGTGTGTCGAAATAAGAATGGCCTTGTCTTTTGCCATTTCGTTAATCAGTTCACGCACTTCATGTTTCTGGTTAGGATCCAGCCCGTCTGTCGGTTCATCCATAATCAGGATTAGCGGATCATGCAATATTGCCTGCGCCAGACCTACGCGTCGTTTAAAACCTTTGGATAAAGTTTCAACCGGTTTATGAAATACACTGCCGAGGTTTGCCTTATCGATAGCCGAGTTCACGCGATCACTTTTTTCCCTGCCCCGGTAGCCGCGGATATCTGCAATAAACTCAAGAAAGCCGGACGTTGTCATATCACCGTAAGCAGGCGCACCCTCAGGTAAATAGCCGATACGAGTTTTTACTTCAATAGGATAGTTATCGATATCGAGACCATCCACCAGAATTTTTCCAGCGGTGGGCGTCATAAAACCGGTAATCATTTTCATGGTAGTGGATTTGCCCGCACCATTCGGTCCGAGAAACCCCAGCACTTCGCCCTTGTTAACATCAAAGCTGATATCATCAACAGCCGTGAACGCACCAAATTTTTTTCGCAGCGCCTTAACTGAAATTTTTACATCTGTAACCATTATTAATGCTGATGTCCAAATAGCAAAATTCGTACTAACTATATTGTATTTTTAGCCGTGGGCACTACCGCCTTTACATCACCAGCTGATGGCTCGGGTTGATAAACAGTAAACTTCTGTTCAACCAGCATTTGATCCCTGAACCAGATCTGAAAGGTCCAGTCACCTTCGACCAGTTCGTAGTCTTCGCTAAAAACATAACCATCAAACGCAATCACCTGTCCAGCGCTGGTGCGGTTACGAAATATTCTGTCCCAACCGGTGGATGTAGAACCGTCAGGTAATATCATGGGGGGATGAACCAGCACTTTACGCAATTCTACCATCGGTTTTTTTGCTTCTTCTTTTGGTAAATCAACAATGCGGTATCGATAGGCAAAATAAGTGTCCCTCACCATGGGGATGCGGTTTGTCGTCTCGCTTATTTCCAGCACAGGTCGCCTCACCACTTTTCCAGTATTAGTGGTCAAATTCCCCAGCACCCTGCCTTTTCGTTGAGCGCTGTATATGCCGTGTTCAAAAACATGCCCTCTGGGGGCTTTAACAGCAATAGCCGCCCTGTTTGCGGCAGCCGTTTCAGTGGCTTCTGAATCTGCACCTTGATCACAGCCGGTAACAAACACGGTAATTAAAAACAGCAATAAGTACTTCATGAATAAAACCTCTAAAAACTTACCAATAAAACTACCCTGAAGATTTGACGTAGCAAATCCCGCTATATTCACACAATACTAACTGTATCAGTACCTCCATGTGCTGCCATTTTCAGTAGCTGATAAGCCATTGAAAATGAAGAAAAAGGTAAAATCGTATTTTACCTTTTTCGTGCTCTGATTATTCATGAATGACACATCAGAGCTTCCTTAAGTAGTATTTAAAACAAACCCGACGAGCAGTTTCCTGCTACGCCGGGTTCGGGTTGGCTACTTGAGCCTGAACAGCAGCTTCGTTTGCTACATATTTACACCAGCTGCGTACACTTTCCCCTTATAGCTCCCTATTAAGGATACTGGAACCAGGCTTCACGTACATAAGGTGATAAGCCATGAGAGGCACCATCTACACAATGCGAAACTACGCGAAGCAGGAAGGGTCCACTCTGACCAGCAACGCGAGGGTCAGCAATCGCGGTTGGCACATTCGGATGACCTTCATGTCCAGGTCGGGATGTAGCAGTCGCCTGGAAAGGGTATGCACCACCGACTACCGGGAAATCCAGATCAATTTCGAATTCACCTTCACCCTTGCTATCTGTAAGAAATGAGTTAGCAGAACTGGATGCGCCTGCTGGGACAACCCACGGACTGATAGCGTTCAAATCATCAAGTGCTGTTCCAGGAGCCAATGGTGTGGCACCACCACCCGTCAACGGACTGCCGAGCGGGTTCAAACCACCCGTACCTTTAACGCGTAACCAAACTGTAAACAGAGTGTTAGGCGCTGCACCTTCCACTTCAATTTCTACTTCACTACCAGTACCTTTCTGTTTAACTTCAACAGTCGCTGTAGCACCCTGCCATGCGTTGCCGCTAGGATCAACTGCGCAATTAGCTTCAACAGTATCACCACTACCACTGGTGCTACCTGGTCCTCTTCTGCTCATGTCATCATCAATCACCTTCTTAGAGCCACTCTTAGAGCCACTGGCTTGTGCCAGTCCGCTCATGCTAACGATAACGCCAGCAATTAAAATTAATTCAAGTTTTTTCATTTCTTTTCCTCGTGGTTATTTACATATTAATTAAAAATATTATTTTTTTATTAATCAACCGCTCTCGTCTTTAAACATAATGTTTTTTAGATGACAGCAAGTTGCTTTCTAAAAACCGGTGAGCAATACCATTGCTCACCGGTTAAAGACTTACTTCGTTACCATGGCCAGTTTTTACTGAACAAAGGCTTCGTGAATGACCATCAACATGCGTGGATCAACCATGTCTTCATTACCAGTAACATTGTTACGACCCAGGAAGGTAGCGATAGGCTGCGCACAACCAGAGTTCACGCCACCTGCACCATAAGTGCTTTGTGCACCTGTCTGTTCACCGGTACATGTGCCATCTGTGGCATCAGCATCGGCTGGAAGGATGGAATATTCACCCACGCCGCCGCCCTGAACAAAACATTCAGCAGGAGGCACAACACCGGTAACAGAACAACCCGGATTGAAAGCAGAAGCTGCAATCAACAGAGTTTCTACGTCACACGCAGTGCCGCCATTAACGCCAGGACCACCAATATTGGTACAGGCAACAGCAGACATACGGTTTGGACGAATACCAGCAATGACGTTCACACCAGGATCAAGACCAATGGTACGGTCAGGAGAACTGTTGCCGTAATCGACAACCTGCACTTTCTGACGGAATACACTTGGGTTACAGCCACCTGGTCCAACTTCACCTTCGAGACAATCACGTGAACGTTCACGGTCAGTCACGTAAATGGTGCCGTCTTCATCAAGACCCCAGGCACGCAGTGAGTCGCGACGTGATGGGTCATCAGCTGGTTTACCAGGACGCAGATCGATCCAGCGAATGACTTTAGCGCGATTCTTTTTCTTATCTAATTCGAAGAGATTATCATCATCATCATGATGCTCATCATCATCGTCATTCTTTTTGACCTTGTTGGATCCTACTCCGCGGCTGTATTTACCAATACCGGCTTTCCAGTCAACCATTGCAATCGCAGCACCATGGAACATACTCAGCCCCATACCTTCACCCGTGAAGGCAATACCGGCAGCACATGTCCAACGCGCATCCTTATGTTTAGGCTGACTGTACTCATCAATCACTTTCATACTTTCCTGATCTATCACCAATATACGGCTGTTCGCACTACGCGCAGCAGTCTGATACACGGGTGGGAAAAACAGGTTGGAGGCATTACCGCTAGGATGCGTGTTGCCGTTCGGGCTGACAGCATCCGAGTTCGACGCATTGAAGAAGTTAGCATCACAGATAGCCTGTACGATATTACCGTTTGGCATCATTTGTGTTCCCAGTGGGCGAGGCAAAGAACCACGACCTGCAGGACCTGTTGGGTTACCCAGTAATGGGCGATAAGAAACCGTTCTAATAGGTGTGCCATCACGATGGAACTCTGTTAGCGCCTGTTGTGCCGCACTGGAGATGAATGCATGACCATTCAGACCACCCGAGAGTACGCCTGTTGGTTTAAATGGGCCGGGACATTCAAGGTTACCACTGCCATTTTCACAAACCGGGCCATACGGATCGGCAGAACCACCAAAAGGATTGGCCACGGTAATACCGCGGGCACCTGTTACGATATTGACTTCCAGCACCTGACCTGGGCCATTAGCAGCAGCAAAAGGTGCATTCATAGCATCAGCCATCATAAAGTTGGCTTCAAGACACGCCGGTGCGCCGACATCATCTAATCCATGCGCAGCTGCCTGACCGGCAACTAATGCAAGGCCAATTCCGTATACAAGGCCTTTTGTTTGTTTTTTAAATTTCATTCTGTGTTACCTCGAAATAACGTTTATAAACATTTTTTAACCATAGTTTTTATTACTCGGGTTATCTGCGTAAACACAACAAACAAGCCCATGCTGCTAGTTATTTACTTGCACCATGGTGAAAGAGAGGCAACGAAAAAGGTTTTTATTCTTTCATTTTTAAAATATTTTTATTTTTTATTGATTATCAAGCATTTACGCATCAAATATTTTTTTATTATTGATATATAAACAGAAGTGTTCAAACGAAGAATTAAACAAAGTTTTAGACTTGATCTCAAATATTTTAGTAATCACAAAATAATCACAAATTATTGGAATAAATCTGTGAGGAAAGTAGTCATTTAGTATCCACTACTAAATGTGCCGGTCTATATCCGGCGACAAAAACTGATGGCCAGGAGATATTGGGATGGGAAAAGTGAAGATTTGCTCGACAACTCCACTACAGGATCAGATAGCCGAATCCAGGAACAAACTCTACCGAATTGCCATCGCCTGGTGCGGTGACGAGATGCTGGCCGATGATCTCGTGCAGGAAACCATCACCGCAGGTATGAGGAATTACAGGCAGTTACGTGATGAAAATAGCATGTTTGGCTGGATCTGCAGCATTATGAGAAATAACTGGTACCGCCATCTTCGCAAGCAGAAAAACCATGACAATATCGACGATCAATTACCCTCCAGCGAGAATGGGCCACTGGGAAACTGTCAGGAGATAGATATAATCAAGCAGGTAAGACAGGCCGTCGCTGAATTAACACTGGATCAGCGTCAGGTGATCTCACTGGTTGATCTTGGTGAACTTTCTTATTGCGAGGTCGCGCAATCTCTGGACATACCGGTTGGTACGGTCATGAGTCGTTTACACAGGGCAAGAAAGAGCTTATTGAAAAAACTCGAGGCCGATCAGAACCGGAAAATTCCGATTCGACATATTCACATGGTTGAACGATAAATCAGGAATAAACTGGGTAGATATATACTCTATATATTAAGAGAAACATGAACTAAGGGAACATTAATAGAAAATAGAGCACGATAAATTACAACTATAAGTTAAATATTGTGCCGGAGAGAAGATTATGAGAGAACCCTATAAAATTGACGAAGTAATGCTAGACGCGTTTGTGGACGACCAGCTCGATGCCGCCAACCGCCAAATCATTATTCAGGCCATGGATACCGATGAAAACCTACGTAACCGTGTATATGCCTTACGAAAAACCAAAGACCTGATGAAGCTGAGTTTCGACGGTGTAACGCCGCCCAAAGTAAATCCAGAGATTTTCGTCAACCCTTTCCGTAGACAATGCATGGTACGTATGGCCGCATCAATCGCTGCCATGGCAATAGCATTAAGTGCCGGTTTTGTCGGCTATAAGTACGGCACAAATCAAAATATGGCACCTGAACATAACCTTGCCGAACTGACTCAACAACAGGGCACACGCATAATTGTACACATCAATGAATCTGATCCTGTGCAGTTCGAAACCACATTAGCGTACACAGAGAAGTTCCTTAAAGAACACAAAAATAACGGCAAAGCCCAAATAGAAGTGGTTGCCAACGCGGGCGGAATAGACCTGTTAAGAGAAGATTATCCACTGAGTGACAAAGTGGCAAGCATGATGGAAGAATACGATAACCTGACTTTTATTGCCTGCACCAATGCTATTAACAGACTGCGTGCACAAGGTTTCGACCCAACCATGATAAAAACTGTTGAAACTGAAAAAGCGGCACTAAATCACATCATTGATCGCTTGCAGCACGGCTGGACTTACGTGAGAGCTGATGCAAATATGTTAAAAATCTAAGCATCCAATGCTTAGGCTAGCTCCTGTACGGCCATAAATGCTCACACAAACGAAATATTTTTTGCCGCGAATGGCGCAAAAGGCGCGAAGAAAAACACAAGGTTAATATATCTTCTTACCGGCACGTTTTTGCCCTTAGCCGGTATGAGACTGCTTTATTTACCAGT
Organism: Gammaproteobacteria bacterium; assembly: GCA_003229115.1. Lineage (GTDB taxonomy): Bacteria > Pseudomonadota > Gammaproteobacteria > SZUA-229 > SZUA-229 > SZUA-116. The sequence goes on from QIHT01000240.1 coordinate 9,581, forward strand.
TCAATGCTTTTATCTGTGTTCATCCGTGGACAATAGTTTTTGATCTTTTCGCGCCTTTTGCGCCATTCGCGGCAAAAAAGATTTTTCAGTTTTCCCAACAAAAACTATGAGACGATTCTGGAAACTGCGCCAGTACCCACAGCGCTTAATACCGTCGGATTAACTACCAACCGTTGACATCACTACCTTAACAATACCCACCACAAACAACACAAACAGAACGGCAAAAACAATACCACCAATGATGAAATGGGAGAACTTGCCGTGTTCAAAATCACGCTCCCGGTTGGACTTGCTTTGCACACCGAACCAACCCGCAAATAAACTACCGATTAAAGATAACGGGGTTATACCGGTTTTCTGTTTCTGGTTATTACTACTCATAGGTTATGCACGCAGCTCCATAAAGCCTAAATCTCGAGTTGTTTAAGATACTGCCTGAATTCATCAGCCAGCTCCCTGTGTTGCAGCGCGAGTTCAACCGTTGCCTGCAAGTAACCGATTTTACTACCACAATCGTATCGTGTCCCTTCGAAGCTATAAGCGAAAACTTCTTCGCTTTTACGTAATGCAGCAATACCATCGGTTAACTGGATCTCCCCGCCCGCACCTCTTTCAGTAGTTTTGAGCCGGTCAAAAATGGCAGGCGTCAATATATAACGACCCACCACGGCCTGGTCGGATGGTGCTTCAGCCGGTTGTGGTTTCTCTATGATCTCATCCACCATCGACACCCGGTCTGCCACTTTAGGGCCTGCCACCATGCCGTATTTGCCGCTCTCTTCAATCGCTACGGTCTGGGTGCCAATAATAGAACCGCCATGCTGGTTAAAAACCTCAACCATTTGCTGCATACAGTTTTTACCGTCATTACAGATCAAATCATCCGGCAGAATGACCGCGAAGGGCTCGTTACCCACCGCTGATTCGGCACATAACACCGCATGCCCCAGGCCAAGGGCTTCAGACTGGCGGACAAAAATACAATTGACATTCTTCGGCACCACATCTTTGACAATTTTCAGCAAAGCGTCCTTATTGCGCATCGCCAGTTCGGTTTCTAACTCGTAGGCTTTGTCAAAATGATCGATAATGGAATTTTTGGTCCTGCCAACAACAAATATCAGGGTTTCAAAGCCTGCTTTCTCTGCCTCTTCAGCCGCGTATTGAATCAGTGGCTTATCGACAATCGCCAGCATTTCCTTGGCTACCGCCTTGGTCGCGGGCAAAAAACGGGTACCCAGACCCGCAACAGGGAATACTACCTTTTTTAGGGTGCTCATTGGATGTCCTTTTATTTATACAATTCAACATAAAACATGAGGTGGGATTTTAAACCATGAACGGCTGCCCGTGTACCATCCTCTATGATAATATCTCGCACTGCCATCAAAACGTCGTTAAAACGACTTTACTGACCCGAGTCTTAGCATGACCTATGTCGTTGTAGAAAACTGTATCAAATGCAAGCTCACTGACTGCGTTGATGTCTGCCCGGTGGATTGCTTCCACGAAGGTCCTAATTTTCTGGTCATCGACCCTGAAGAATGCATCGACTGCACCCTGTGTGAGCCTGAATGCCCTGTTGAAGCCATTTTCGCAGAAGATGATTTGCCAGCAGATCAGGAAAACTTTCTTCAGTTAAATGCCGAACTCAGCCAGATATGGCCCGTGATTAATGTCAGTAAAGACCCGCCAGCAGATTCTGCGGAATGGGACGGCGTTGAAGGTAAGCTAAAATATCTGGAACGATAATCGATCACAGCACACACGATAATGTGATTGCCCATACCGTCAAACACCTGCTTGAACGGTTTGACACTTGCCTGCCCGTTCTAAATTCAGCCGCTGTTTTTTTACCAAATAGCAATACCTGCCAGGATTTTCGTGCTCAATTACTGACACAGCTACCCGCCTCATACAATCAGGCCGTTATCCCACCCTGGCTTGGTACGCTCAGGCAATGGGTTAATGAATTCGTTCAGCTGCCCGACAGTTCCCTGACGATTATCTCTGAACAAACACGCCGCCTGATGATGATTGAGGCACTACAGCAATACCCTTCACTTTTTAAACAGGAAAACAAATGGCAGGTCTCGCTGGCATTGCTCAAATTATTTGACGAACTTAACCTGCACAACGCAACGGTTTCAGAATCAGCAGATGACTGGCTGGATACCATACAAAGAGCTTACGGCATTGATCAAAAACACGAGCATCTTCAGCAGGAAGCTTCGCTGGTTCATACGCTTTGGCATGCCTGGCATCAGCAGTTACACGATGATCACTTGCTGGACAGCTCCAGCGCATACATTGCAAAACTTCGCGCCGCCATCGATCAACTGCCGGAAGATTTTTACTGTTATGCAGTCACTACCGGGCAATTAACGCCTTGTGAAAAAGATTTTATTCAGATATTAAAAGAAAATAAAAAATGCCGCATTATCGAAGACTCGCAGGAAATATCAAACGATACTGATAACGTAACGCAGCAATTCATAAAACAGGCTTTTGCGTTTCAGGACATGCCCCTGCATCAGCGCGCCAGTGAATACAAAAACAGCACAAAGTTACAACCACTACCTTTTTCACTATTTTTGGCACAGGATGCTGAACTGGAAGCACGCGCTGTTGATGCTCAGATAAGACAATGGTTGCTCGGTGGCAAAAAACATATCGGCGTTATCTCGGAAGACAGAAAATTATCACGCCGATTGCGCGCTCTACTCGAAACAGCCGATGTTCCGCTACAGGACATGGCCGGCTGGTCATTAGCCACCACCAGTGCTGCAGCTGTACTTGAACGCTGGCTGGAATGTATTGAAGAAGATTTTGATCATCGACCCATGCTGGATTTTCTCAAGTCACATTTCTTTTTATCAGCAGCATCGCATGAAGATCACCTGGAAAACATATACCGGCTGGAAAGAGATATTATTCAGCACGAAAATACAGGGCACGGCTTGACTCGATACCAGGAACAACTCAAACGCCGTCTTAATAAACTTGAGAACTGGCCAGAGAACTCATACAAAGAAATAACCGAGCTGCTTAATTTCCTGAAAACATGTTCAGATCCCCTGCTAAAACTGCATCATGCAAAACACAAATGCTCGTTAAACCTGTTTATTGACACACTCATTGAAAGCCTGGCACAACTCGGTATTGATGGCACACTCCAGCAAGACCCGGCCGGAATTAAAATTATGCAGGCTTTACATGAGATGCAACAGGCTCTGACTTACTCAAACCCGGAACTGGAATGGAATGATTTCAGAACATGGCTGGGCTTATCTCTCGAAGAACAACATTTCAGTCCACAAACAAAATCGTCACCGGTTCAACTTATGTCACTGGAACAGGCTCGCCTCAAACAATTCGATGCGCTTGTTATCGCTGCAGCCGATAAGCAACATATGCCGGGTTCTGCCGAGAGCTCGCCATTTTTCAACCAGGCCGCACGAGAAGCACTGGGACTGACTACCTGGCAACAACAACGCGAACATCGTCTGAATTTGTTTCAGCAATTACTGTGTTCGGCACCTGAAATATTGATCACCTGCAAGGCCGAAGAAAAAGGCGATGCCATACCACTATCACCGTGGATAGAAGCATTAAAAAATTTCCATCAGTTAAGCTATGACACTTCTATCGAAAGCCATCACCTAAACACAGTACCTGGAAAACATTCTGGTGTTTTTATTTGTGACACCGATGCTGTTCCCGCACCGGCAAAACAGCCAGCCCCGGGCTTGCCCGATGATTTGATGCCCGAGCGAATTTCTGCGGGATCACATCAACGCCTGATTAACTGCCCCTATCAATTTTTCTCAGCGGACGGACTAAAACTCAAAGCTTCAGAAGAGATTAGTGAAGAGTTACAAAAATCCGATTACGGTGAACGTGTACATTTAATCCTGCAGGCATTTCACCAGCAAACAAAAAATTATCCGGCGCCTTTCAAAGACAGGATCACATTAGAGAATCGCCAAACAGCCATTGATCATTTATCAAATTTATCAGAAACGATTTTTAAAAAGGATCTTGAAAACAATACATTGCACAGAAGCTGGAGCCATCGATGGCAAAAACATATTGCCGCCTACATCGACTGGCAAATAAAACAACAGCAAGACTGGGTGGTACTGAATACAGAACTGACGCTTGAAACAAGTTTAACTCACAATACCAACGCAACAACTGTCTTCGGGCGAATCGATCGCATTGATACAAACAATAACCATCATGCCATCATTGATTACAAAACCGGTCGATCCGCCAGACAGCAAGATGTAGACACAGGGGAAGATGTTCAACTTGCCACATATTCACTACTTGATGACCAGGCAAAAAAGGTGAGCTATCTGTTACTGGATGAGAAAGACGGCAGTGTTAAGGATGGCGCCTGTATTCAGGATGAAGATCTCAGCTGTTTAAAGAACGAGGTAAAAGACCGATTACAAATTATGCTGGATATGACTTATAAAGGACACGAATTAACCGCATGGGGTGATGCAGGTGTTTGCAGCTATTGCAAGTTTGCAGGCTTGTGTCGGCGTGTTGCCTGGAAAAATTAAACTAGCCTGAGCATCTCGCTGTAAACGCAGAGGGCGCAAAGGAGAAATTATCCTGGCGTAATAACCTTGCAGGGTGGCACGTTTTTTTGTCCACGCGGAAGTTGCACTTGTCGGTGTTATTGAAGGGTGCTGCCTGCAACGTCCCTTATGCAGGCCTACCGTAGAAAAAACCAAAAAAATATTGTTGTTCTTTGCGCCCTCTGCGGCCTCTGCATTTACAACAAGAATCTTAAAACCACAGTTTCGTAGGGCGGGCAATGCCCGCCAGCCTGGCAGATGGCATTACTTGAACATAAGGTGGGCAGTGCCCACCCTACGAAACTGCAACTTTGCAGATTTGTGCCGGCGTGTTAACTGGAAAGATTAAGCTGGATTGTGCATCTCGCTATAAACGCAGAGGGCGCAGGAAGAAATATTCTGGGGTAATAATCTTACAGGGTGGGCACGTTTTTCCACACGCGGAAGTTGCACTTTCCGACGTTATTGAAGGGTGCTGCCTGCAACGTCCCTTATGCCTTATGCAGGCCTACCGTAGAGAAAAAAAATATTGTTTTTCTTTGCGCCCTCTGCGTCTCTGCGGCCTCTGCGTTTACAGCCAGACCCTCAAAAACCACAGTTAAGATTTACTTAACAGCGTACAAGGCACCATCTACACTGTTAAAAAACACTTTGCCATCATTAACCGTTGGTGATGAAAACAATTTGTTCTCGGCTTTGTACTTCCAACGCAAGCTTCCATTAGAAGCATTAATTGCATACAGAAAATAATCTGTACTGCCAATATATACCGTATTAGAAGCAATCACAGGCGATGAGAATATCGGACCTTCTGTTCTGTACTCCCATTCACGATAGCCTGTATCTTTATCATACGCGTAAATATATCCATCTTTGCTACCAATGATGACATTGCTGCCATCAATTGCCGGCGAAGACAATACCTTGCCTGCTGTTTTCTTCTTCCAGACTTGCTGGCCCGTTTTTATATTGACAGCATAAACATGTTTATCATCACTACCAAAATATACGTTATTATCATCAATCGCTGGCGAAGAGTGGATTTTGTGTCTTGTCTGGAAACGCCAGTATTCCTGCCCTGTATTTATGTTAACCGCATACATATTGCCTCTAAGCGTTCCGAAAAACACATGCTCATCTTTAACTGCTGGTGAGGTGTATACCGAACCCTCGGCTTTAAAACTCCACTTTTTCTGTCCACTGGTTATGTCAACGGCATATAAATACCCATCCTCACTTCCAACATAAACTGTGTTGCCTACAACAACAGGTGATGAAGAAACCGGGCCTCCCGCTTTTAGTTTCCAGCGCACTCCACGTGTTTCTGCATCGATGGCATACAAACTGTTATCCCAACTTCCAACAAAAATCACCCCATTCGACAGTGCAGCCGATGATTCCACATTGCCACCAGTACGAAATTTCCACTGCACCCGTCCCGTTTTCTGATCAATGGCATAAAGATTGCCGTCATTACATCCGAGATAAATGTTTTTATCATCAGCAACCGGTGATGAATAGACTTTGTCAGGCAGAGAATATTTCCATACCAGGGTATCCAGAGAGGTTGGTCCGGAGCTGCTTATTTGCCCGGTGCGTTCTGCTCCACCACGGTACATTGCAGAATTGCCGCCACCGCAGGCAGATAAAGTAATGGCAAGTACGGTCAAAGCTGTAATAACCAGATTCTGCTGAAACATTCTAAATTCTCCCAATAAATACGGGTCGAGATTGAATCTCTACCACACTGATTTTTATTATAGAGAGCTTTGCACGAAGTAAAAAGCTCTCGCGGTAAACGATACACCGCCAAAACCAGACACCCGGATGTCTGGTTTTGTGAGAAATGGGGAAATCACTCAAGATATCGTATTGGCCCCATTTCGGTGCTTTGTCGAACCAGAGACGGCTCGTGCAAAGCATGCATAAATAATAGACCAATCACAGAAAAACGGGGCATTTTTCGTTAACGTTTGGATTCAATGGAGATGTACAACAGGTTGTCGAAACCCAGAACCACCTGTAACAAGGTCAGCATGAACAGGCTCATCAGGTTTTCGATAGTTAGTAGATTTTCCATTTCACATGCTCGAATCTGACATTTTTATTTGCCACAGAGGTCACAGAGCACACAGAGGTTTTTAGTTTGTAACCAAAGCCTGTTTTTCTCTGTGTGCTCTGTGAGTTATTCCGGGCTCCCTGCCCTCCACCCTTCGGGCCGCACTTTGTGCGTTCAAATTTGATCCTGTCAAATTTGTCTGTGGCTAAACAGCTTTTACAGTATTGCCCGCACTGCAAAGCAGTTCATAACCAATCGTAGCCGCATGCCTGGCGACCACATCCACTGACAACTCTTTGCCCCAAAGCACGACTCTGTCACCCGGTTTTGCATCAATACCGCGTAAGTCCACACTTAGACTATCCATCGACACACGTCCCACCAATGCACAGTGTTTATTATTGATCCACACCGGGGTTCCTGATTCGGCATGGCGCGGATAACCATCGGCATAACCTGCAGCGACAACACCGACGGGCATATCTTCCGGGCACTGCCAGCTACTGCCGTAACCTATCGCATCACCCTTCTTCAATTGCTGAACAGATATCAACGACGATTCAAAATTCATCACCGGTTTTAACGCTAAATCGTCAGCCGACTGGTTCAGCAACGGTGATGAACCGTACAGCATGATCCCGGGGCGAACCCATTGCAGACGACTCTCCGGTAGTGCAATCAGACCCGCAGAATTCGCCATGCTGGCTTCTGCATTAATATTATTATTCACTTTAATAAGAGATGATAACTGATTGTTATTATAGATATTATCCGGATCATCGGCGTTGGCAAAATGGCTCATTATGCGAATCTCGCCAACTGATTCACAAACACTTAAACGCTGATGCGCAGCCTCAACGACTGCCACAGGAAACCCTAAACGGTGCATGCCGGTATCAACTTTCAACCAGATATTTACCGGCTTTTCTTTATGCTGTTCGAGCAGGTCGATTTGCCATGGGTTGATGATTGCAGGCTGGATATCATGCTCAGCCATCGCAGTGAGTTCACTCGCATCTGAAAAACCCTGCAATACCACCAGCGGTTTACTCATGCCCGCCTGACGAAGCGCCATCGCTTCACCGGTTACGGCCAGAGCAAACGCATCGGCTTCAGATAAATATTTTGCCGCCTGTAATACGCCATGACCGTAAGCATCGGCTTTAATAACCGCCATCACTTTGCTTTCGGGTGCAAATGCTTTTACGCGGCTGAGATTATGCCGCAGTGCATCGCCGTCGATGTTAATGCTTGCAGTTCGAGTGTGGCGAGTGTGCTGAGAATCAGCGGGTGTCATTCATACCCTTCGTTGCTATACATTTCGGGAATAAAGTTTTCAAACTTGGTGTATTGACCGAGGAAAGTCAGGCGGGATTTGCCGATGGGGCCGTTTCTTTGTTTCGCAATAATAATTTCTGCCGTGCCCTTGTCCGGACTTTCTTCGTTATACACCTCATCACGGTAAATAAACACAATCAGATCAGCATCCTGCTCAATCGCACCCGACTCGCGCAGGTCTGACATGATGGGGCGTTTATCGGGGCGTTGCTCAAGACTACGATTCAACTGCGAGAGCGCTACCACAGGGACACTCAATTCCTTGGCTAAAGCTTTTAGCCCTCTGGAGATTTCTGAAATTTCGGTGGCACGGTTTTCGCTGCCACCGTGTACCTGCATCAACTGGATATAGTCAACAACGATCAAACCCAGGCCATGTTTACGCTTGATGCGTCTTGCCCTGGCCCTGACCTCACCCGGAGACATCGCCGGTGTATCATCGATGAATATTTTTGTTTCGGATAACATGTGCACCGCAGAAGTAATACGCGGCCAGTCATCGTCGGTTAACTGACCGGTGCGTATATGGTGCTGATCAATACGCCCCAGCGAAGAAATCATACGCATCGCCAGCGACTCGCCGGGCATTTCCATGCTGAACACGGCAACCGTGGCTTTGTCACCAATCGCCGCGTTTTCAGCAATATTCATCGCAAACGTGGTTTTTCCCATCGACGGACGTCCCGCCACAATCACCAGGTCACCCGGCTGCAGGCCAGTGGTCATCTCGTCAAACTTATCAAAACCGGTGGCAATGCCGGTAATCGCACCTTCGGTTTCGAACAAATGGTCTATTTGTTCAACCGTTTTGGTTAATAGCTGTTTGATGTCCTGAAAACCACCACGACTGCGGCTATCCTGTTCGGCGATCTGGAACACCTGTCTTTCAGCATCATCGAGTAATTCACGGCTCTCCCGCCCATCGGGCTGAAAACCACTGCGCGAGATATCGGTCCCCACAGAAATGAGTTGCCGTAAAACAGAGCGCTCGCGCACGATATCGGCGTAAGCCGCAATATTGGCCGCGCTCGGCGTTTCCTTGGCCAGACGCCCCAGGTAAGCCATGCCACCGGTTTCTTCGAGTTGCACATTCTGCTCCAGCCACTCGGAAAGCGTGACCACATCAAAAGGCTGATTTTTTGCCTCCAGAACACCGATTGCATTAAAAATCAGGCGGTGGTCATTGCGGTAAAAGTCAGCTTCGATCACACGGTCAGCAATCTGCTCCCAGGCACGATTGTCGAGCAGCAAACCACCGATCACCGCCTGCTCAGCTTCGACGGAATGCGGCGGGATTTTCAGGTTTTCAGTGCGGTTTGAAGCGGGAAAAGTGACAGGATCGGACATGGGTTTAGTGTGCCATGACAGGCAAGTAATTTATAGCGGTGAGGAGCAAATGGGTGAAAAAAACACAGATTTTTTTGCCGCGAATGACGCAAAGGGCGCGAAAAAAGATAAAATCTATTAGGTCAAACACAAATAGAAGTTGCCTTTGTTTTTTTCGCGCCCTTTGCGTCATTCGCGGCAAAAGGTTTTGTCTTTATCCGCGTTCACCTGCGGACAAACAAGCAGTGTCGTAGGGTGGGCATTGCCCACCACTGGTTCATCCGGCAAGATGGCGGGCAGTGCCCGCCCTACGGGTCAGTCTTCTTCACCTATGATGGTTACTTTAACTACTGCATCTACATCC